>CADBRH010000037.1 GCA_902797035.1 uncultured Bacteroidia bacterium
CGGTCAGCTTGTTGGCCAATGTGTGAGGAAAACAGAATCGTTTATAGACGACCAGGGATGATATTTGGTTCACAACCTTGATGAATACGTTAACCCCGGCCCAGATCCAGAGCCACGAGGGAATAACCAGTACTGGCAATAGCCGAACAGCGCAGCAGGCCACGAATACGATATCGGCCACACTATCAAGGGTCGCTCCTGCCTTGGTTTCCGCATGGAGTCTTCTGGCCAGCCAACCATCAGCCATATCGCTGAGCCCGCACAACGCGTAGAGCACCCAGAATGTCCATCCGGTCACATCACGAGACAGCAGGGCGATGGAGACTGCTATCCGAAGCGCCGATAGGATATTCGGCAAACGCCTCATATCACCTCAATGTAGAAACTCGCCGGCCTGAAGCCGTCGTTACAGCTGATCATCGCGCTCTTCGGATTCTTCATCCATCCGTCATAGAAGTTACCCTCACCCCGGGCCAGCGCCTCGACGAATTCCCGCATGGAACCCCAGGCCGAAGGACACATCCCTTCAGGACATTGGCCGTCAATCGAAATCCACTCCTGCCCCTCCAGCACATCGCAAGTGTGCTCGATAGGGTTCTCATATTTGGCCATCAAATCCGGATACGAAGCCTTCCTGACGGCAGTGATTCTGATTCTCATATAACGACCGTTTATTATCGTCGACAAATCCGAACTTAAGTGTACTAGGTGTCCCTCTCTCCGGGACACCTGGAGCGAAATCGGCCTTATTTGTACTTGGTGTCCCAATTTTGGGGACACTAGGCGCACCAGCAGGTATATTCCGATTCATCAAACACACAAAGTTACTACTTTGATGTGGGCCTTGCTCCATATTCAAAGCGAAAGCGGCTTAATCAGAGGCGGTAGGAATCGTTCCGGTGAGACAAGGGCTAACGGCGCGGAAAAGGCTATTGGTTTTGTTTCCGGGTGGCTTTCTTTGCCTCCCTTTCGGCCTTTTTGGCTTCTTTCTGGGCTTTCCGCTCCGCCGCGAGCGCTTCCTTTTCCGCCTGTTTCTTCTCGAAGCCTCCCTTGGTCGTGATCAACACGACCCCGTTGGAGCCCCGCACCCCATAGATGGCGGCACTTCCGTCCTTGAGGACTTCCACGGATTGGATGTCCATCGGGTTGATGGTGTTGATGTCCGAGCAGGGCGTGTTGTCCACGAGGACGAGGGCCTCGGTGGGAGAATTGATGGAATTCCTGCCCCGGATCTGGATTGTGCCGTTTGGATTGACTTCCAGCCCCGCGACGCGGCTTCTCAAATAATCAGCGATGTTGTTGTAGGACGAGATGACTTTTTCGTCGATTTGGACCTTATCGATGGCATAACCCACATCTCTGCGGGACATGGTTCCATATCCGACATTGACTTCCTCGTCCATCTTGGAGGAAACGGACGTTTTATTGGCCGGGCCACAGGCGCAGATGGCGACGAGGCCCAAAAGGGGGATGTAGTACTTCATAATAATGCGGATAACACATACAAATATACACATTTCTATGGTTTATCCTCTTTTTATGAAGCCATGCCCCATATTCCAAGCAACGGTAGAAATACAAAAATAGTTACGCGGTACCGACTTGGCGGCATTTTCCTGCTAATCCCCTCGGTACAAGTTCCTTCCGAGGGTGATAAGGGATGCCGAGATGTTCACGGTGGGCATCCAGGCGGTTTTTGTCAGGATGTTGTCGCTGTATAACCGGAATCTCAAATACTTGTTCTGCGACTCGTGGTGATTACCCGCCAGATTATAAGTGGTGAGTCCAAGCTTATGCTCGTACGCGATTCCAGCGGATAAGGACAGTCCGTTCACAGGGACATTCAAGAAACGCTTCTCGAAACGAGTGAATTTTGTCATAGAGTAGCCCGCGCCGCCGAATACTAGCGTCCTGGCTTTGCCGGTCTTGATTACCGGCTGGTAATAGTTGACGGAAAAGTTAAGATAAGGCAACTGTTTCCCGCGCCTGGGGCCGGACACGTGCATGTACAGATCTTTGACATTCCCCTTTCCGACAACCACATTTAATTCGAGCGGATTTTGTTTGAGTGCGATACCAAGATTAAGATTCACTCCGGCGATGGGAGTGGCCAGCTTCCCGTAATCGCCAAGAGGCATGGCCGCAGCGACCCCGAGTCCGAGAATGACACCATTATTGTCTTCCTTGATGTTGATGGTTGTGATGTCAAAAGGCGTTTCGGTTAGAGGAGGGAAATGATAATCTCCGGTCGAGTCCCCTTCTTGAAGCCCCTTGAGATATCTATCTTTAAATAACGCGGCGACTTTGCCGGAATTACCGGTCACGGAGATCAGGCTGTCTTGCAAAGCCCGGGCCCAAGCCTCTGAAAAATCCGCGAGAGTCTGACAATGAGATAGTTCCTCCGGGGTCTTATATTCAGGACGCGCCTGGGCGGAAATCAATTTAGAATGGACAGAAATGTATTTGTATCTGATGTTGTCTTTTGTGATAGAGGTCCTTTTCGCGTCCCAATCGAAAATCAACCTTGTAGGAGAGTCGAGATTGTCGGACACCGTGAAATCCGACCATTTAAGCTCTTGCGCGACCGCTGTACCGCTAACACACAGTAAAGCGGAGAGAATTATAAAACCGAGGTTTCTCATTTCTTACTCCAGACATATAAATAGATGTGGACGTCATGATCATACACATCATAATGAAGTTTACCACTAGCTTTGTCGAAATACATCATCGGGGTTCCGATTGAAGAGAAGTCCGGTCCTGCCAGTTTAGTCCCGATAAAACAATACGCGTCCAGAACGGGATCCCAAGTCATGGGCTGCTCAACGTTCGCGAAATCTATACCGCCATCCTTATTAGGATAGGGGAGCAGATAATCGAAATACCAGCCTCCGTTCTTTTTCACTATAGTGCCGATAGGAGGATTATCCATGCCGTAACCATAAGCGGACAAGTCGGTCCAGTTATCGTCAATTGAGACGCGGAGGGTGTACACTCCGGCGATGCTCTCCATTCTCGAATCGATGGCCGCTTCCTTTGAGCAGGAGATAGATATTACGGTTAAAAACGCGAACGATAGAATCAGTACTTGATTTCTCATAATCGACAGATAGTCTCAGGCAGTTTATGTAATATTCCACAATATATGCATAAAATCCGAACCGCCAAACATTATTATGCTATATTTGTAACATGATCAACCCGGTATATTCCCCAGCTTCAGACCGTTACAGCAACGGCATCCGCTTCCGCAGGTGCGGGAGAAGCGGCGTCCTTCTTCCTGAGATCTCCCTTGGCTTCTGACATAACTTCGGAGACGTCAACCCTCTGGCCAACTCGTTCGAGATGGCCGCCGGGCGCGGGCAGACCTTAGCCGGGATGGCCCTGGCCTGGTGCCTCAAGGACGACAAGGTGACGAGCGTCATAATCGGCGCCAGTTCTGTAGACCAGATCAAGGACAACCTCAAGGCTATGGAGAACACTTCTTTCAGCGCCGAGGAACTGAAAAAGATCGACGACCTGACCAGGATGGCCGGTTATTAGCCGGCGCTTTTCTCCTCCTCTTTCACGTCAGATTGACTTTCGGTCTTATGGCCGCGGAGCTCCTCAAGGTAGCTCGCGGTGATGACACCGGAGGGGAGGGCTATGATGGCGACCCCGAACAATGAGGACAGCATGCTGATGAAGCGGCCGATGTCGGTCACGGGAATCATGTCTCCGTACCCTACCGTGGTCAGTGTTACTGTCGCCCAATATAGAGAGTCAAAGAAGGTATCGAACACGGGTTCCCCGGTCGCCGGATTGAAGTGCGGCTCGGAGTTGAACATGATAAGGGCCGTGAGGAACACATAGAAAACAGATATGCCCAGAACCGCGAGAAGGACTCTTCTCTCTTTGCGGAACACGCGTCCCAGAACCCGGAGCTTGCTGGAGTAACGGATAAGCTTCAACAGCCGGAGTACCCTCAGCAACCGAGTGATCCTGAAGAGTTTGAATCCGCGGTTGATCAGGCTCATCCCGGGAAGGATGGATAACAAATCGATGATAGCCCATCCTGTGAACGGATACAGCAAGAATGACCATCCTTTCTTACCGAGACGGTAATCGGCCGTGATCCAGCGCAGCAGATAATCGATGATAAAAAAGGAGACGGTCACCATCTCGATCACCCGGAAAAGTTGGTTCTCCTCCGTGAACATGAGAGGGATGATACTGGCGGTGATGGCGATCAGCATCAACACCTCATAGGCGAAACTAACCTTGTCTCTATCCTTGGGAAGCTCGATGATAGTGTAGATCCGTTTTCTCATGTCTGGCTATTGATTTGTCTCCGACGCGCTAAGATAATGATTTCAGCGCAGAAAAGCTTTATATCCCTCCCATTCTTCCAGAAGGTCGGTGTCGTGGTCGCCGATGAAGAAACTGGCCTGATGATTCGCTTGGAAGGGAGTCCAGTTCCCGCAGATCACGCCGTCCCGGGCGATCACGGGTTGGAATATGCCGCTGTTGTTGTGCGCCCTGTGCTTGTGGTCGGCAGGAAGGACGATGTCGCGGCTTTTGTAGCTGATGAGATATTCATCATAAGGAGGGATCAGGAGGTATCTTCCTTTCCGGAACCCCCGGGCACGGCGGTCCTCCGTAAAATAGAATTCCCGTCCCCGCCATCTTTCCACACTGAGGTAATCCCCGAGAAGTTCCACACCCCTCCGGCAATCTCCCGCGTTCAGTCCCGACCACCAGACAAAATCCTCCATAGTGGCGGGTTGGCGGCTCCGGAAATATTTGCGGGTCAACGTGATAAGCGCCTCGTCACGGTCTGTGTCCCTCTTCGGGCCCACCTTGGATGCGGTAAGAGCGTAGGTGGCTTTCATCGGGGACAGGTTTCCGCTGCAGAGGAAGCCCGAGATCTCGGACAGCCGGATATGGTACGACAGACGGTGGTCGTCCATCCGGATGCCACGCTCCGCCAACGCTTGTACGAAGTCCTCTTTCACGACACTTCCCTTGTCCGCCGCCGTATGTAGCAGGATGTCCCGTACGGACTCCACCTCCTTTTCCGGAAGGCTGATCTTGTTGCTGGCCATCCAGCCTCTTGTCACCGCCATCGCCTTGGGGCCGCAGAGCCCGATCAGGGGCCAATAGTCCTTCGCCGAGACGAGCTGCCAAGTACCCCTCATCAAGTGGAGCCGGATAATCTTCCCGCTGTCAAATGCCCTTTTAAAAGCGCTGGAAGAGGGTTTCCTGGTCCGCATGGCAACCGCCCAGCGAACCAGGCGGTATTCCTGTGCCTGGATCGCCCCCATATATTCGACAACCTCTTCCGGGTTGTCAAACTGGGGGCTGATCAACTGCTGGTTGAGAAGGCGGAGCGCTACCGGATTCATCGCGACAAGTTATTTCCTCTTCTTTTCTCCCAGCGCGCACCAGCGGATGACCGGGATTCTCCGAAGGATCTCATAAATCAGCGGGGAGAGCGTGAACACCGCCAAGGCGAGGATGATATACATCGCGAAGGGAGGAAGCGAGGTGTACTCCTTCATCATATACCCGAGTCCGGCTATGACCAGGTAGTGGACGATGTAGATCCCGAAGCTGGAGCGGGTCATGTAGCCGGCGAAGGGGCTGGTGTGGTCGAAGCGGGCTTTGAACCATGCCATCATGGCTAGGCAAGCGAGCCAGCCGTAGAGGCAGTTCAACGGGCTTGAAAGATATTCCGGAGAGGTGTTGTCCTGCCCGAAACTGGTGACTATCAGGATAATGCCGGCGACGGCGGCGCAAACCATCAAAGGTTTCCAGACCGTCCCGAGAATCTCCTGGACGCAGTCGTGGGAGAATATGAGATAACCCATCAGGAACGGGATCAGGTAGAACAGGGGCTTGTAGAGATTGAGGAGGCCGTCAAGGCTCTCAGGCCTGGGGTTCCTGATCAGGGTCCGCTCCCCGGCCCAGAAAAGGACGCCGAGCAGGATGACCCAAACGATCCCGGCCTTTCCGCCGAAGACCCTGCCGCACCATTCCCGGAAGCGGTCCCTCGAATCCAGCTTACGGACAAGAAGCAGAAGAAGCGAGAACAGCCACAGGTCCTGGAGGAACCACAGCGGACCCGTGCCGCTGACGGCCCACAGGAAATACCTGGCGACCCCTGTCACGCCGTCCACCGCCCCGGTCCTGGCGGCCACGACCGTGTTGAAATATCCCACCATCCACTGGAAGACGAAGAGGCCTATGGTGGCGGGGACCAGCAACTTCCGTGTCCTGGCTTTGAACCATTCCTTCGCGGGACGTTTCTCCAGGGCGTACCTCGCGCTGACACCGGCCAGAATGAACAGCAGCGGCATGAACCACGGGTAGAGGATGTACATCACGATGTCCTGGTATTGCCGGCATTCCGGATAAGGCCCGAAACCGCCTATGCCGCCAAAGACACCCTTGTTGTTGTAGAAATAAACAACGTGATAAAGTAGCACCAGGAGAACCGTCACCCAGCGAAGGTTGTCAAGCCAATGTCGTCTCATTCGCTCGGGCACTTTATCATATTCCTTTGATAATCCGGATATTCCTTAGGAAGAAACGGTCCTGCTCGTCGCAGTTGGAGACGGACACGAGCCTCATCCTGGTCGGGCGGGCCACTTCATTCAGGCTCAGGACGAGGGTCCCGTTGACATAATATCTGAACGCTCCCTTGTCGAATGTCGCCTTGGCCTTGACCCAGGTGTTGGCCTCGATGAGAGGATCCAGCTCGGTCTCGGTGGCCTGGCCCTCGTGATACTCGTCATCAGGGGAGTAGTATTCGTAACACAAAGGGGCGTGCTTGTCCCCTCCGGAGACCCCGTAAGCCGGATTCAGCCACACGACGATGTCGTCCTCCCGATTCTCGGAAAAGAGGTACAAGACTATGTTGTCGTTGATGCTGTCGCCGTGAGTCTCGTTGGACCAGACATCGAACTCGATGGTGAAAGCCTCCGGGAGATAGTTCTCCTCCTTCATTTTCGGGACTATCGCTGTGTACCACTCGTTAAGCTTGATGGCCTGGACGGTGTCCAGCTTCACGACCTGACAGGCCTCGCCGCCGTAGGATTCCCAGCGCGAAGGAAAGCCGCCGACTTTCTCACCCGCCACGGGATCCTCGAATATGACCTCCGTCTTTTTCTGTTCGCCCGTCTGGGCGAGCGCCGCCGCTCCGGACAGGAGCAGGACTGATAAAACTATTAGGGACTTTTTCATTTTGACAGATTAAATAGTTGAATATGAGTTATTTGACTTCAAGGACCACCACGGAGGCCGGGGGAAGGGTGACCTTCACCGTCTTGCCGGTGGTCTTGAAGTCCTTGAAAGGAGCGGGGGCAACCTCGACCTTGCCGTCGTAGTCGTTGTGGGACTTCACGGCCTCGATCCCCTTGCCCTTGCCGACAAGGATCTCGCCGCTTACCGCTTTGGGCTTCAGGGCGTCGAACTCCAGCTCGACGGTCTTCGGCTTATCAACGGAAGGGTTGGCGAGGGAGATGTGAAGGGCCTCTCCCTTGGAGGCGCTGACGCTGAGTTCGGGGTAGATCCTCCCGGAAGGGGAGACCTGGCCGTCATCAGGGACATCCACAGGCACGGACACGGCGTCCTGGTGGACATTGAACATCCTGAACACGTGGTAGGTGGGGGTCAGAACGATCTCGGAGCCTTTAGTCAGGATCATGGACTGAAGCACGTTGACCATCTGGGCGATGTTTGCCATCTTCAGGCGGGCCGTGTGTTTGTTGAATATATTCAGGGACATGGCGGCGACCATGGCGTCCCTCATCGTGTTCTGCTGGTAGAGGTGGCCGGGATTGGTGCCGGGCTCCACATCGAACCAGGTCCCCCACTCGTCAAGCAGCAGGTCAATCCGGCCCCGGGGGTCATAAAGGTCCATGATGGCGATGTGGTTCTTGATGACCTCGTCGATCTCGACCGCTTTCCCCAGCACATTGTAATAGTCGTCGGCGTTGAACTCCGTGGCGGAGCCTTTCTTGTTCCAGTCAACGGTGTAATAGTGGAGGGAGAGGCCGGAGATGTCGCTTTTGACATTCCTCATGAGGACCTTAGTCCAATTGTAGTCATAGTCCGAGGCTCCGCTCGCGACCTTGTACAGCCTGTTCCCGTCGTAGTTCCGGCAATAGATGGCGTACCTCTTGTACTGGTCCGAGTAGAACTCCGGGGTCATGTTGCCCCCGCATCCCCAACTCTCGTTGCCGATGCCGATGTATTTCACTTTCCATGGTTTCTCACGGCCGTTAGCCGCTCTCTTCTCCGCCATGGTGCCTCCCTCGGCGGTCATGTACTCGACCCATTTGGCGAGCTCCTCGACGCTTCCGGACCCGACATTGCCGGATATGTACGGCTCGATTCCGAGCATCTCGCAGAAGTTGAGGAACTCGTGGGTGCCGAAGGAGTTATCCTCGACAGTCCCGCCCCAGTTGGAGTTGATCATCTTGGGCCTGTCTTTCAGGGGTCCGATGCCGTCCATCCAGTGATACTCGTCGGCGAAGCAGCCCCCTGGCCAGCGCAGCACCGGCACCTTGAGGTCCCTGATGGCCTCGACGAGGTCTTTCCTGTAACCGTCGATGTTGGGGACGGGAGAGTCTTTACCGACCCATATCCCGTCGTATATGCATCTTCCGAGATGCTCGGCGAACTGGCCGTAGATCTCCTTGGGGATTACGGGCTGGCCGGTGGCGTTCTCATGGACGGCGACTTTCACCTGTCCGGAAAGGGCGGCGCCAGTGAGCAGGGCCGCGATCAATGTGGTCAGAGTTCTTCTCATGGTATCAGTAGTATTTCTTCTCTTGCCTGTAAAGCGCTATGAATATGAAAATGAGTATGGTGAACGCCCATAGGGACGATCCTCCATAGCTCAGGAGCGGCAGCGGGATGCCTATGACCGGCATCAGCCCGATGGTCATCCCGATATTGATGAACAGGTGCATGAATATGCAGGACGCCACACAGTACCCGTAGATCCGGGTGAAGGCCTCCCTGCTCTTCTCCGCGTCGATGATAATCCTCCAGATCATGAACACATACAGCAGGATCACGACCAGGCATCCGAGAAAGCCCCATTCCTCGCCGACTGTGCAGAAAATGAAATCGGTGCTTTGCTCCGGGACGAATCCGAAAGTGGTCTGGGTGCCGTTGAGGAACCCCTTGCCTTTGAATCCGCCGGAACCGATGGCGATCATGCTCTGGGCCACATTGTAGCCGACCCCGGAAGGGTCTTCCTTCATACCAAGCAGGACCTCTATTCTCTTGCGCTGGTGGTCCTGGAGTATATTATTGAAAATGAACTCGGTGGAGAAAATCAACGCTATCCCCGCCAGCAGACCGAGGGCGGCTATCGAGAGATGCTTTCTGCGGTCCTTGTAGCCTTTGATTATCAAGCTGATGACGGCTATGAGGCTGACACCCAGCAGGATGTACATCGGCTTTATCCGAGAGAGAAAACCCTCTGGAGTGGCCAGCTTGCCGAACAGCCACGGCGCCAGGCAGAGAAGCGTCAGGATGGAGAGGTTGATCCAGAAGCGGTAGTCTATCTGTCCAGACCCGACCAATCCGGTGACGGCGATCACTCCCAGAAGTACAAGCGCCGAGACGTAGGGCGATACGGTCAGGGTGAGGATGAACAGGAGGATGGCGATGATGATGCTGAATATCCACCATCCCGAGAACCCCTCCCTGTACATGACGAACAGGAACCCGGCGTAAACGAGGGCAGATCCGGTCTCGCTCTCCGCGAGGATCACCAGCATCGGGATTCCTATGACGATGGCGGCCATAAGGAAGTCCTTGAGTCTCGTGATCTTGAAGTTGGTCTGGCTCAACAGGGCGGCCAGGAGCAGCGAAGTGGTGATCTTGGATATCTCGGCCGGCTGGAATTTCACCGGGCCGAACTCGAACCATGAGTGGGAGCCTTTGACATCCTTTGACACGAATATGACCACGACCAGCAGGATCAGCACGAAGAGGTACATCGGCAGGGCCGCGCTTCGCCAGAAACCCGGATTGACGGCGAAAAGAATGACCAGGGCGAGCCCGAGGGCGGTCAGGATCCACACGAACTGCTTACCGCTGCGGACGCTGAAGTCGAAGATGCTGGACGGCTCGGAAGAGTGGATGGAGGCGTAGATGTTGATCCAGCCGATGATGATGAGAAGCAGGTAAGTGATCACCAGCTTCCAGTCGATCGACCGTTTCACACCTCTGTCCGAGAAATTGCCCATCCCTAGTTGTATGTTTTGACTCTTGACATGAGGTTCCCTTTCATGACCCTTTCCTCAAGCTCTGGTCTGGTGGTCTCCCCGAGTAGATATTTCTCGATAAGCAGCGAGGCGATCGGGGCGGCCCATGTGGCCCCGAAGCCGGCATTCTCGACATAGGCCGCCACGGCGATCTTCGGGTCGTCCATCGGGGCGAAACAGATGAACACGGAATTGTCTGCCCCGCGGGGGTTCTGGGCCGTTCCTGTCTTGCCGCAGATGTCGAGCCCCTTGACTTCCGCTATCGCCGCGGTGCAACCTGTCCCAGGACCGTTGTTCACGGCTCTCCACATGCCCTTGATCACTTTCTGGAAATTTGTGGTGTCGACCATGGTGTACTGCCTCTCGTGGTATTTCGGGTCGATCTCCACGCCCTCTGACTCCTTCACGATGTGGGGGATCTTGTACCAGCCCCGGTTAGCCATGATGGCGGCCAGGTTGGCGATCTGCAGAGGGGTCACACCGACCTCTCCCTGGCCGATCGAGATTGAGATGATCGTGGTGAATTTCCAGCCTCCCTTGCCGTAGCGCTTGTTGTAAAGCTTTGATGTAGGGAGGGTTCCGCCGAGTTCGGCCGGGAAATCGCTGCCCAGTTTATGACCGAACCCGAAGCTTTGGACATACTCGTTCCACTTGTCCAGAGCCTCGTCTATTCCCTTGTATTTCTTGTTCTCGAGGATATTCCTGAGGACATAGCAGAAAAAGCCGTTGCAGGACATCATGATGGCCTCCTCGAGCTTCAGCGGCGAGGCGTGGGAGTGACACCCGAGCTTGTGGCTTCCGAAATGGTAGCCTTGGTAGCAGGGATACGCGATGTCCATGTTGAGGGTGCCTTCCTGAAGGCCGATGAGGCCGTTGACCAGCTTGAACACCGAGCCGGGGGGATACGGGGCCTGCACCGCCCTGTTGAACATCGGCTTGTGAGGGTCCTTGATGATCTCGTTGTAGTGCTGGCTGATGTCGGCGAGCATGCTTACATCAACTCCCGGGCTGGACACCAGCGAAAGGATCTCGCCGGTTTTCGGCTCGATCGCGACGAGGCTTCCCACCTTGTCGCGCATCAGCTCCTGCCCGTATTGTTGCAGGTCGGCGTCGATGGTCGTGAATATATCCTTCCCGGGTATCGCCTCCTTGTCCATCTCTCCCTCTTTGTACGGGCGCTCGATCTGGTTCTTGGAGTTCCTCAGGTAGATGTGATATCCTTTCTCCCCCCGCAGGTCCTTCTCCCTGGCGGCCTCGATCCCGGTTTTCCCGGCGTAATCGCCAGGCCTGTATTCACCGGGATGGTCCTCGATGTATTTCTGGTCCACCTCCGAGACGTAACCCAGAAGGTTTCCGCCGGCGTTGACGGGATAGTCCCGGATGCTCCTGACCTGTCCCCTGAACCCCGGGAAATTGTACTGGAGCTCAGCGAATTTCATGTACACCTCCGGCTTGATCTGTTTGAGCATGACCATGCTCTGGTAACCGATCTTCTTCTTGTTCCTGGAATACTCGGCCATTTTCTCCCGGATGAAATCGGGACTGACGTCCAAGGCCGAGGCCAGCATCAAAGTGTCGAAAGGAGTCACCTCCCGAGGGGTTACAAGAATGTCGTAGGTGACTTTGTTGCTGACTATTATCTTCCCGTTGCGGTCGTAGATTATCCCTCTTGTGGGGTAGATGAGGTCATACACCATCGAGTTGTTCGAGGCGTTGATCTTGTACTTGTCCTCGAGGATCTGTATCTGAAACAGCTTGCCGAGCAGGACAACGGCCACGACCACAAGTCCGATAAGCAGGACCCGGCTCCGGTTGTTACCTTCTGTCGTCATAGCTCAGCAGGTTGATAAGCGGGGCGGAGACGAGATAGCTCGCGGCGAGCGAGATCCCGAACTTTGAAGCGAGGAACCAGAGCGGCCTTGTTCCCGCGCAGTCCACCGTGATGTAGATGGCGAGGAAGAGGGCGGTCGCGATCAGCGTGGCGAAGGAAACCCGGGCGAAGCCGTATTTCCTTGTGGTGACATTCTCCTTGTGGTCGAAAGGCTCGGTGCCGAAAATGATGGTGATGAGCCATTTCCTCGCGTAAGCGACGGGAACCAGCGAAAGGGCGTTGATGCCCGCGGCCCCCTCCGCCAGCAAGTCGACCGCGATACCGGTGGCGAAAGCTATGACCATCGCCCAGACGGTGCTGACCTTTGTCGGGACGCACAAAGCCATCATCGGCAGGATGGTGATCATGCAGAGTGGCGAGAAATGGAAATAAGTGGTGAAGATCATCTGCGCCACCACCATCATGAGGTATGTCAAAACGAATGTACGTCTCATTTCCCGGCCCCCTTCTCATGGTTTTCCGTGTTCTCGATCTCCGCGATCTCACGGCTTCTGGTGTTCTCGATGATTGTGACGTACTTAAGGGCGCTGTGATCCTGGAACAACCTGACCCGGATCTCGTTGGTGGCCCCGTTGATCACCTTGGCCTCTCCGGCCACGCCCAGAGGGATGTCGGGAGGGAAGATGGCGGAATAGCCGCTGGTGTATATCGTGTCCCCGGGGTTGTACCTGAACTGTAGGGGTATTTCCCTAAGCACTCCCTCGTCTGTCCTGAGGCCGTTCCACGAGAGAGGCCCCACGGCTCCTGATGAATCGATCCTGGCGCTGATATTCAACTCCTTGTTGAGGAATGATATGGCGAAAGAGTAATGCTTGCTGACGGCGTCGACAATGCCGATGACTCCCTTTGAGGTGATGATTCCGGAGTTCTCCACTACCCCGTCCTCGCTCCCTTTGTCGAGGATGATGTAGTTGTGCTGCGAATTGGTCCCCGACTTGATGATGGTGGCGGGAATATATTTGAACCCGTCATCCTTGACGACCGGGCGACGGGAAGGGTCTGACTCCCGCTCCGCCGCCCTGTAATCTCTCACTATCTCCCTCAGGCGCTCGTTCTCCAAGGCCAGGGAGTCGTTCTGCCCTTTCAATGAGAAATATCCCCGGACAGCCTGGGTGGCGCCCCAGGTTCTCGCCATGAAGCCGTGGGATATCCTGGCTATCCACAACTTCTGCATGGCGTTGTTGTTGGAGAGCGTCAGCAAGGCGGCGGTCTCAAGGAGGATGAATACCGTGAGTCCGAGAATATCGCTTGCCAGTCGTCTCTCCTTGGGCATTATCTCATGAGGAATGAGTAGTTGGAAGTCTTGTTGAGAGCTATGCAAGTTCCTCTGGCGACAGCCCTCAGCGGGTCGTCGGCCACATGGAACTGGATATTGACCTTCTCGGTGAACCTCTTCGCGAGACCGCGCAGCAGGGCCCCTCCTCCAGAGAGAAATATTCCGTTCTCGACGATGTCGGAATAAAGCTCTGGGGGAGTCTGCTCAAGGACATGCAGGATCGAGGCCTCAAGTTTGGCCACGGACTTGTCAAGACAGTGGGCGATCTCCTGGTAGGTGATGGTGGCCTCGACCGGGTGGGCGGTCATGAGGTTCGGGCCTCTCACCACGAAAGGCTCCGGCTCCTCGTCCAGGTCGGTGATCACCGCTCCGACCGCGATCTTGATCTTCTCGGCAGTGGTCTCTCCGATCCTGATGTTGTGCTGCTGGCGCATATAGTACTGGATGTCCGTGTTGAACACGTCACCGGCTGTCTGGATGCTGTCCTGCTCCACGATTCCCCCAAGGGAGATCACGGCTATCTCGGCTGTTCCGCCTCCGATGTCCACGACCATATTGCCTTTCGGGGCCTCCACGTCCAGACCTATTCCCAGCGCCGCGGCCATGGGCTCGTAGATGAGATAGACGTCGCGTCCGCCGGCGTGCTCGCAGGAGTCCCGCACGGCCCTGATCTCGACTTGGGTACTTCCGGAAGGAATACCGACGACTATTTTGAGGTTCGGGGAGAACAGGGATTTCTTCTTGCTGTTGACCTGCTTGATGAAACCTTTGATCATCATCTCGGCCGCGTTGAAGTCGGCGATCACGCCGTTCCTCAGAGGGCGGATGGTCCCGATGCCGGGGTTTGTCCTCTCGTTCATCAATTTGGCCTGCTGGCCTATCGCTATGCACTTCTGTGTGCTGTTGTCAATCGCCACTATGCTCGGCTCGTCCAGCACCTTCTGGTCATTGAGAAAAATGACGGTGTTGGCCGTTCCGAGGTCCATCGCTATTTCTTGTGTGAGAAATGAAAACGCCATATCAATCCTTAAATATTACAACTCGTAAATATACAAAAAAAGTTATATTCGCGAGGATAATTATGAAAGCGGGAGACAAAATATTGATTGTTATGGCCGCCGGTAGCGGGAGCCGTATGGGAGCCGCTTTGCCCAAGCAATTCCTTGATCTAGGAGGCAAGCCGGTGCTGAGAAGAACGATTGAGGTTTTCCTCTCCGCGGCGCCTGACATCCGCGTCGTCACAGTCCTTCCGAAAGAGCGTGTCGAGACCTGGAAGGAGTACTGCCTCTCCGCGGATTTTCATTGTCCCCAGCTTCTGGTCGAGGGCGGGTTCACTCGCTTCCATTCTGTAAGGAACGCTCTTGAGAGGGTTCCGGACGGCGCCATAGTCGCCATACACGACGGGGTCAGGCCGCTGGTGTCTCCCGGGCTTGTGAAAGAGATGTTCTCGGAGATGTCCTCCCGTCGTGTCAGGGCGCTGATACCGGTCCTTCCCTCGATCGACACTCTCAAGCTGATAGACAAGCGGAAAGGGCCGGACGGTCAGGATATTCTCACCGCCTCCGACGGGGAGATCGACAGGTCGCGTGTCTACCGCGCCCAGACCCCCCAGATGTTCCTCTCGGAGGACATCAAGGAAGCTTACAGCCAGGCGTTCGACACATCTTTCACCGATGACGCGTCAGTCGCGGCCAAAAAAGGAATACCTCTCTCGTTCTGTGAGGGAGAGAGGTATAATATCAAACTTACTACCAAAGAGGATCTGGAGATCGCCAGGATGATTATCTCTTCGTCTCGCCGGTAGTCTGGTAGCTCGTGTTCTTATAATCTTTTACCCAGACCTGGCGCTCTATGGCCTGGTCAAGTGAGATCATGGTGTCTGTGGACTGGACGAAGGGAATGTTCTGCATGGTGTTTAGCAGGACCTCCATAAGGTGGTCATTGTCAAAACAATACACCTTGACCAACAAGGCGGCGCTACCGGTGACGAAATGGCATTCCACAATCTCTGGAATCTTTTTCAGGCACGCCACGACTTCGGGATACTTGTTGGCTTCGGAGAGGGTCACGCTGATGAAGGCGCAGACATTGAGTCCCAGAGCCTGAGGTTTGACAAGCAGCCTGGAGCCGGTGATGACCCCGTTGGATTCCAAGCGTTTGACTCTCTGATGTATAGCGGCTCCCGAGACTCCGCATTCCCGGGCTATCTCCAGAAAAGGCATTCTGGCATTCTTAACCAGGAATGAGAGTATTTTCTGGTCGATCTGGTCGATGTGGTAAGTTGCCATCGCTTTCAAATTATAACTGGACAATGGCAAATTTAACCAAATAAATTGAAAAATCAAGACTATTTGTAACGTCTGTTACCTTTCACCGTAGGTTTCGAATTTCGGATAAGCTCTTTGCAAGCCTCCTCGGTGAGGGTGGCGGCGTCAGTTCCCTTCGGGATTCTGTAATTCGCTCCCCCGGCTTTGATGTAGGGACCGTACCTGCCGTTGACGACCTGGATGTCAGATTCCTTGAACTCGGAGATGACCGGGTTCTCAGGAGACTTCCCGCTGTCGGCGTCGATGAGCGCCACGCAATCCGCCAGGGTTATCTTCAACGGGTCCTTGCCTTTCGGGAGCGAGATATTCTTGTCCCCGTATTTGATGTACGGGCCGAAGCGACCCTTCGCGGCTACCACATCCACGCCGTTATATTCCCCGACGGTCCTGGGCAGCTCGAAGAGCCTCAAGGCCTCCGCGAGAGTGATGTTCTCGATCAGCTGCCCCTTGCCCAGGGAAGCGAAACGGGCCGACTCGCCCTCGCCTTTCTGGATGAAAGGCCCGTATTTCCCGAACTTCGCCGTGATCCTGTCGCCGTCGGTGTCCACGCCCAGGTCGCGTGAGACCCTGCTGTAGTTACCGTCGTGAAGGACCTCCTCCACCTTCTTGTGGAAAGGAGAGTAGAAATCGCTGATCACCTTGTTCCACTCCTGCCCGCCCTCGGCGATCTGGTCGAAATCTTTCTCGACGTTGGCGGTGAAGTCGTAGTCCATGATATCCTTGAAGTTCCTCTCAAGATAATCCGTCACAATCAGCCCGATCTCCTGGGGGAGGAGTTTCCCTTTCTCGGCGCCGACGGTCTCGACCCTGGAACTCTCGGTGATGGAGGAGTCTTTCAACGACAGGTCCGTCACGGGGAACGTCTTCCCTTCCTTGTCCCCCTTGACTATGTACCCCCTTCCGGAAGTCAATGTGCTGATGGTGGTGGCGTATGTGGAGGGGCGCCCGATGCCCAGTTCCTCGAGTTTCTTGACCAAAGTGGCCTCTGAATATCTCGGAGGGGCGGCGGTATACTTGCACTCGGCCGTGACCACTTTCCTTTCCATGTAGTCGCCGACGTTAAGGTCGGGAAGGATGACCTCGTCATTCTCACCCTCCAGCTCATCGCCGCTCTCCATGTAAAGCTTGAGGAACCCGTCGAAGAGAACCTGGGTAGCCTGGACGCTGAACTTCTCCTCTCTCTTGTCGGAGGATATCTTCATAGTGGTGAGCAGCACCTTGGCGTCAGCCATCTGCGAGGCGACAGTCCGCTTCCAGATCAGGTTGTAAAGCTTCTTCTCCTGGGCGGTACCCTCGATGTCGGTGTTCTCGATAAAAGTGGGGCGTATGGCCTCATGGGCCTCCTGCGCGCCTTTCACCCGTGTCCTGAACTGGCGGGTTTTATGGTATTCCTCACCGAAAGTCCCGGTGATGTATTTTTTCGCGACGCCCAAAGCGAGGGTCGAGAGATTCGTGGAGTCGGTTCTCATGTAGGTGATGAGTCCCCTCTCGTACAGGGCCTGGGCCACTCTCATTGTCACTCCCACAGGGAAATGGAGCCTCCTGGCGGCCTCTTGCTGGAGAGTTGAGGTGGTGAATGGCGGAGCGGGGTTCCTGACAGCCTCTTTCTTCTCGATATTGGAGATGGAGAACCGGGCCCCGACACAGTCCTGAAGGAATTCCCGGGCCTCATCGGCACCGTGGAACCTCGTGTCAAGGGTGGCTTTCACCTTCACCGAGACGGGATGTCCCTCCGGATGGAAAATGGCGCTAATCTTGTAGAAAGGCTCGTTGATGAACGACATGATCTCCTTCTCCCTTTCCACAACCAGCCTCAACGCCACCGACTGCACTCTCCCGGCGGAGAGTCTCGGCTGGACTTTCCTCCACAGGACCGGCGACAGCTCGAAGCCCACCAGCCTGTCGAGGACGCGCCTCGCCTGCTGGGCGTTCACGAGATTGATGTCTATGCCTCTAGGGTTCTGGATCGCTTTCAGAATGGCGTCTTTGGTGATCTCATGGAACACAATCCTCTTCGCCCTTTCATTGTCCAGTCCAAGCGTCTCGAAAAGGTGCCAGGAGATGGCTTCCCCCTCGCGGTCCTCATCAGAGGCGAGCCATACCATGGAGGCGGCCCCGGCGGCTTTCCTCAGATCCGCCACAACCCTTTTCTTGTCGGCCGGGACAACATATTCCGGGGCGAACCCCTTCTCCACGTCCACACTCAACTTATTGTCCTGCAAGTCTCTGATATGTCCGAAGCTGGACTTCACCAAATAATCTTTACCGAGGAATTTTTGGATGGTCTTGGCCTTCGCGGGAGACTCGACGATAACTAGATTGTCTGCCATGTTCGTACAATTTGCAAGTTGTTCATAGTATGTTTGATGTTTCGTTCCGCAAAGTAAACCATAAACCGGGCAATTTTCCAAATTTTGTTATAAATTTGTCTTTATTATGACTCAAGAGACAAGAAAGAAAATCAGCAAGTGGTTCTGGATCCTGATAACGTTTCCGGTGCTGTTTTTGATATTCATGGTCCTGCTCGTGTGGATGTTCGCCGACATCCCGTCTTTCAAGGAGCTTGAGGATCCCGACAGCAAACTCGCCACTCAGGTTCTCGCCGAGGACGGGGAGATCCTCGCCACCTTCCACATAGAGAACAGGACGTTTGTCTCCTATGAGGAGCTTTCCCCCAACATTGTCCACGCCGCCGTGGCCACCGAGGACATACGGTTCTACAAGCATTCCGGAATAGACTTCAAGGGCCTCGCCAGAGTGTTCTTCAAGACCCTGCTTTTCCGCGACTCCAGTCAGGGAGGAGGCAGCACTATCACCCAGCAACTGGCGAAGACTCTTTACCCCCGCAAGGAGGTCGGTCGCAAGATTCCGGGAATATACCAGATGAAATGGTTGTGGATCAAGCTTAAGGAATGGATCACGGCCGTGAAGCTGGAGCGTGACTACACCAAGGACGAGATCATGACAATGTATCTCAACTCCATCTTTTTCGGTAGCGGCGCATATGGTGTGCGCGCGGCGTCGGAGACTTTCTTCGGCAAGCCGCCGTCCGACCTGACCGTGGAGGAGAGCGCCATGCTGGTGGGCATGGTCAACAAGCCCACGAGGTACAATCCGGCGCTGAATCCTGACAAGGCCCTCAGCAGGAGGAACTTCGTGATCGGACAGATGGAGAAGGCCGGTTACATCGACAAGGCCCAGAGGGATTCCATAAGGGAGTTGCCGATCATTCTCAACTATGAGGTTCAGGACCATAATTCCGGCCGCGCCCCTTATTTCAGGGATATGATCCGTCGTGTGATGACCGCCACAAAGCCCCGCCGCTCCGATTATAGGATTCATGAGGATTACGTCGCGGACTCCCTGGCGTGGGCGGACGACGAGTTGTACGGATGGCTGGAGAAGAACACCAAGACGGACGGGTCCAGATACGATCTCGACATGGATGGTCTCAGGATCTACACGACCATCAACTACAAGATGCAGAAGTATGCCGAGGAGGCCGTCGCCGAGAGGATCAAGGATCTTCAGGCAGACTTTGTCAAGGATCTGAGGAGCAAGACCAACGCGCCGTTCTCCAACGACATAGACCAGGCCACCCGCGACAGGCTGATGAACCAGGCTCGCCGATGGAGCGACCGCTGGAGGCTGCTCAAGAAGGCCGGGAACTCGGACTCCCAGATTCTCAAGACCTTCTCCGTGCCGACACAGATGCGTGTGTTCGCCTACAACAAGAAAGGTTACATCGACACGACCATGACGCCGGACGACTCCATCCGGTACTACAAAGCCATGCTGAGGACGGCCTTCGTTGCGATGGAACCAGGCACCGGTCATGTCAAAGCCTATGTCGGCGGGCCGAACTACAGGTATTTCAAATATGACAACGTGCGTCAGGGGAAACGTCAGGTGGGCTCGACCATCAAACCTTTCCTTTACACCCTCGCGATGCAGGAGGGCATGACCCCCTGCGACAAGGTGGTGGACCTTCCCCAGACATTCGAGATTCCCGGAGGGGACACTTGGACCCCCAGGAGTACCGACAAGGACGAGTGGATAGGGAAGACGGTGACCCTCAAATGGGGCCTTACCAACAGTTCCAACAACATCTCCGCCTACCTCATGAAGCAGTTCGGTCCGGAGGCGATGGCTGACATGATGCGCAGGATGGGCATCCAGAGCCATATCGACGAGGTTCCGGCTCTCTGCGTGGGACCCGCCGACATCAGTTTGTGGGAGATGGTGGCGGCTTATAACACATTCCCGTCGAAGGGAGTTTACGTGTCACCGTTGTTCGTGACCAGGATCGAGGACAGCAAGGGCAATGTCCTGAGCGAGTTCACCGGGAAAAAGCGCGAGGCCATAGGAGAGAACACGGCTTATCTCATGGTCAATCTGATGCAGGGCGTCGTGCAGGGAGGTACCGCCAGCAGACTCCGTTACAGGTACAATCTCATGGGAGAGATCGCCGGCAAGACAGGGACCACCAACGACAACTCCGACGGCTGGTTCATCGGCTACACCCCGACGCTTGTGGCGGGAGTATGGACCGGCGCCGAGGACCGTCAGGTCCATTTCCAGTCCACCTCTCTCGGCCAGGGGGCCAACATGTCTCTCCCGACGTGGGGAATATTCATGAAGAAGGTTCTCGAGGACGGGACGCTCGGCATCTCCGCCAACGACCGGTTCATCGCCCCCGCCGGCGTAGTGGACGGGCTTGGTTGCACGGGAAGCGACGCCGAGGTCTCGGAGGAAGGGACAAAGATCGAGGATTATTATTTTGAGTGACAATATGGGCAAGTACAGCAAGATCGCGGTGATTTACGGTAGCGACTCCTCGGAATGGGAGGTCTCGTGCCGCAGCGGCGAGTTCACGGCGTCCAGGATCGACGGTTCCGAATATGACGTCTATGAGATTTTCGCCCGTTTCGGCGAGTGGCGTCTGGTCGCGATGAAGAAACGCGACGCCATGAGGGTTCCCTTCCCGGAAGGCGCCAGGCCTGAGGTCGACAAGACCGACTTCTCCGTCAAGGTCTACGGGGAGAAGATCAAGTTTGATTTCGCCTACATAATGCAGCATGGCACCCCGGGTGAGAACGGTTTGCTACAGGGGTATCTCGAGATGCTGGGAGTCCCTTTCAGCAGTTGCGGGTCGTTCGTGTCCGCCATAGCCTTTGACAAGTTCGCTTGCAAGGGTTACCTGCGGGAGGTCGATTTTGTCCGTCTCGCTCCCGACGTGTTCGCGAGAAGCGGGATGGACATTGACGAGATTTGTGAGAACGCATCCTCGACGCTGAGATTCCCGGTTTTTGTCAAGCCCACCGACGGCGGTTCCAGTTTCGGGATCACCAAGGTGTTCAAGCCTGAGGATCTAAAGGAGGCGGTGAGATTCGCTTTCTCCGAGGGACCGACTGTCATTATCGAGCAAGCCGTTCCCGGGCGGGAGTTCACCTGCGCCGCCTACACAGACAAGGGTGAGGTCAAAACCCTGCCTATCATCGAGATAGTCACCGGCAACGAGTACTTCGATTACGACGCCAAGTACAACGGCAACAGTCAGGAGATCTGTCCGGCCCCGGTTGACGAGGCTGTCAGCTCCCATATTCAGGAAGTCACGGGAAAGATTTACACCCGGCTCGGATGCAAAGGTCTGGTCAGGATAGATTACATCCAGGGTGAGGACGGCCTTTATTTCCTTGAGGTGAACACGATTCCGGGGATGACCAGCGCCTCGCTCGTGCCGAAAATGGTAAGGACCGCCGGGATGGATATCACCGACTTCTTGTCGAGGATAATCGAGAATTCATGACCTCGCTCAAGGGTTTTCTGGATGACGGGTTGAAGGCTCTGGGGCCTCTCTATCCGGCGGATGAGGCCAGGAATATCCTTATGACGCTCTGCGAGAGCAAGTTGGGGGTGGCGAGACACGCCTATCTCACCGATCCTGATTTCCCTGTGGATGAATCAACTGGAGTTTTCGATGACTTGGAGAGACTCTCGAGGGGGGAGCCTATCCAATATGTTCTTGGATACGCCGAGTTCCGCGGCCGACGCTTCAAGGTGACACCCGATGTGCTGATCCCGAGGCCTGAGACTGAGCTTCTCTGCGAGGAGGCGATCAGGATCTCCGGCCGGAGTGATTACTCCGGGAAGGGTGAAGCCGGGGTCAGGGTTCTGGACCTTTGTACCGGATCCGGTTGCGTAGCCTGGACAATGGCTTTGGACGTCAAGGGGGCCGAGACTTATGGGATTGACATTTCTCCCGGCGCGCTAGATGTGGCGCGTGGACAGGATTTCCAAGAAGAGATTAATGCCTCAAGCGCCCGGAGGCCGGTTTTTCTTGAATATGACATATTCAGTGAGAAGATCCCTTTTGACCCGGGGAGTTTCGATCTGATCCTCTCCAACCCTCCGTATATCCTTGAGTCGCAGAAGAAGGATATGCGTCCGAATGTTCTCGATTTCGAGCCTCCGCTAGCCTTGTTTGTCCCCGACGGGGACCCTCTGGTCTTTTACCGGGCTGTGGCAAGGTGGTCAAAGCGTCTTCTCTCTCCAGAAGGTACCGGCATAGTCGAGATCAACGAGGATCTGGGCCCGGAGACAAGTGCTGTTTTTCTGGAAGCCGGCTTCTCAGAAGCGGTGATTATAAAGGATTATTTCGGGAAAAATCGCTTTGTCATCTACTCTTGACAGGCCACAGAAGCCCGTCAGAGCCGTTTTTCGCGAATTAGCCGTGGAAATTTTTGTTCCACGGCTGTTTTTTAGTCCCTTTGTACCGGATATTATTAACCATTAAAACCTATTCAAAATGAAAAATTTCATTTCCAAGAAAAAGACGCCGCTGCCGTTGCCGCTGGCGTTGATCGCCGCGGCCGTTTTGTCTTTCTCCGCGTGCGACGAGAAAGATCCTGTTGTCATCTCTCCCGAGATTCCCTCACCCGCCTTTGAGATCACTCCACGTTCTGTCGCGAGGATGCTTGCGGACTTGCCCTTCGGTTTGGACCAGATCAAGGAAGTCCACGATGCAGTGACCGCCTCCGCCTCCAACGGTTACGACGAGGAATACACTTTCTCGGACATGTTCTCCCTTCCAGGCGGCGGAGTCGGCGACAAACTCGCCGGAACCAGGTCCGCCATAGAGTACTCCTCACCTCTTTCCGGCATGGTCAGCCGCGGGCTGAGGGACGGTCTGGCCGCCTCGGGGCTGCAGATTTACTGGCCCTATTCCGAGGACTGGGACGGGCACTCGTTTCCGGTCATGACTTACGGGTCCGAGCTGGAGCTCGAGTCCAATGTCGGTTTCATGAGGGAGCCGCTGCCTGACGGCTCGTGGATTGTCAAGGAGATAGCCGTTGATGAGGCCTTCGCCGAGACCCATCCCGTCTGGGTGGTGAACTGGAACGAGGACGCCGGGGCGATGACCCCGCAGATGCTGTCCAAGCTTAGTCCCGAATCCGCCGAGACACGGGCGGCTACTGGCTTCAAGACGCTGAGACTGAAAGAGTTCAAAGCCCATAGCCAATACGACTCCTGGCTCTCGGGAGGAAGCGAGTTCTTCATCAAATGCGGTTCGCTCAAAGCCTTCACCGCCTCGGTGGCGTCTGATCTCACACAATATACCCCGGAGATCACGGATCTTATGATCAAAGTCAAGAGGAAGCAGGTCGGGACCACTCTCAGGTACAACACCATCCTTGTCTCCGAATGGTCCCCGCAGCTGACGGAGTGCGTGTTCCTCATCCATGAGGATGACGGCGGGAAGATGACCACCTGGAAAGCCACCGGTGAGGTCAAGATCAAATCAAAGTCTTACGGTTTCAATGTCGAGTTCCCATACCATCGCAACGATGACATTGTCTGGCGCGGCAAGCTCTCTTCCAATTACTTCGAGAAGAACAACGGCGTCGCCAACCGCTACGGCGACACATCCGTCACCTTCACCTTCAACTAATATTTGCAAGTGTTAAAAATAACACCTATATTTGTATGCCTGAGGTATTCAGATTGTTTGGTTTCACCTACTATTTTTTCAGTAGGGAACATAAGCCGGTTCATGTCCACATCGAAGGGGCTGAAGGCTACGCTGTGTATGATTTAGATGGTGAGCGGTTTGTCCAAAGGTATTCAAAAGGAATCAAGGCTGGTGATCTAAGAAAGATCGAGGCGGTGTTGGAAGAGAACAAAGACACCATTGTCAAGAGCTGGAAGAGCTATTTTGATAACAAGAGATATGGAAATCCGTAGAATCTGGTTTGACGGGAACTTCTTGTACGGCGAGGACTCGGCCGGGGACATCCACAAACAGTCCCTGCTGTGGTATCCCAATTTGGCTAAGGCTTCAGAGAACCAAAGGAACGACTTCAGGTTCGGTTTCGAGGGTATCCACTGGGAGTCCCTCGGAGAGGACGTGAGTTTCGAGAGTTTCGTGTATCCGGACGCTATCCCTTCGCCTTTGCAGGAATTCTTTTTGACTCACGATGAGATCAATGTCTCTGGTTTCGGCAAGTTCGCCGGAATCAATCCGACGTTGCTCCGGGATTACATTAACGGATTCAAAAAGCCGTCCCCCAAAAGAGTCCTGGAGATACAGAAGGCGATAAACTCTTTGGGAGAGATCTACTCGAAAGCGACAATCATCTCGCAGCGGGAGCAGTCGAAGCCCAAGCGGTAACGCCGGCCGTTGTTGACCAGATACAAATCCGTCATCCCGCGGCCTTTGGCCGAGGAATCTTTCAGGCACAGGCCGAGCTCATGCCGGACGCAATACTTGCTCCGCATCAGCTCGGCTTCTTTTTTATGAGTGATCTCAAAGGCGTCCTCGATGTTTTCGGCGCCTAGCCTTTGAAGGACTTCTCTCGCGATGTGGTTGGAGATATTGGCTTTGTAACTCGCGGTCACAGCCCCATCATATCCCTCGATTCTCCCTGAAGGATCACTCGCGGTTTCTTGGCGGACCGGCCCGCCCATGGGAATCCTCCCGCAAGGCATCTTGTCTAGCCTTTCAGCGACCTCCCTGCGGATGCCGTTGAGAGCCGCGGCGGACAGGAAGGGCAAGCTGCCGTCAAGGGTTTGAATCTCGAGCGAAGCCTTTGAGAATGAATATATTCCCGTGGTCTTCCCGATTTGCGAGCGGAACATCGCCTCCATCCTCGGAGCGTTCGCCGCGGTCTGGTTCCCCGCCTCCGTCTCGAAATCCACCTTCCTCCCGTCCTCGCTGGTGGCGGTAATTCTTAGCTTATATGTGTAGGCCGGGACGCTGTCCGAGCCCGGCCGAGTCCATCCTCGCTTCGCTGCGGCTGAGTACGGCCTAAGCCCGGCAGCGCTCCCGGCGGACGAGAATATCCTTACAGCGACTTCGACAGGGATCCTCCGCTCTGGAAGATTCGCCTCCATTTCTTTCTCGAAGCCCACGCTGAGGTTCCTCCGCAGTCTGGCCCCGACGTACAGCCCCGGTACTTCCCGGCACACGATCCTGGCGCCCCGGCAGACATCTCCCCGGAATCCCAGTATCTCCGTCCCGTCCTTGGTCATGAAAGAGAACCCGTCCCCATTCCGAAGCGCCGTCGCCGGATTGTCCAATCTAATAAGAATCTCCGAATATTGGCTCGTGAGGTGATGCCCTCCCGGATCGGCCTCCGGGCTAAGGCCGTACTCAGCCGCAGCGAAGCGAGGATGGACGCGGCCGTGCCCGGACGGCCGTCCGGGAACTATGCGGATGACCGTCCCGATCTCTTCGCCGACCGATTTCGGCGCGTCCATCGAGGACCATTTCCCGCGGTTTCCATCAAGGAACAGTTCCGTGTAACCTCGGTTGAAAGTCTTTCCTAAATCAGGCGTGAACCCGCCCTTGACCCTTCCAAACGAGGCCCTGCGATATTTCCCTGGATTACCGGCGACCAACTCGTCAAGGGCGAGAGAGTACGCCCTCACGACATTCCGGACATAGGAGATATTCTTAAGTCTCCCCTCGATTTTGAAAGAGCATATTCCCGCTTCCGCGAGATCGGGGAGCCTACCGATCAGGTTATAGTCTTTAAGGGATAGCGACGCCTTGTTCCTCAAGAGAGTCTTACCTGTCCTGTCCCTCAGGTCATATAGCGACCTGCATGCCTGCGCGCAAGCGCCCCGGTTGGCGCTTCTTCCGGTCACGGCCTCCGACATATAACACTGCCCGCTGTAGCAGACGCACAAGGCCCCGTGGACGAAAAACTCCAGCTCACAGTCAACAGCTTCCTGGATAGCGCGGATTTGTTCCAACGACAGCTGCCTCTCCAACACCAGCCTGGAAGCCCCGAGGGCTTGATAGAACCTCGCCTGCTCCGGAGTCCGGATGGCGCATTGGGTAGAGGCGTGGACCGGAAACGTGTCACCATATTTGGAGCGAAGGATCTCGAATACCGAGAGATCCTGGGCGATAATGGCGTCCACCCCCGACTCACGGGCCTCCTCAAGGAGCCTTTCCGCGGCGGGGAGCTCTGAGTCATAGAGTATCGTGTTGAGTGTCAGGAATATCCTCGCGCCGAACCGATGGGCATATTCACAAAGCCGCCGGACTTCCTCCATCGGGTTTCCGGCGTCCTGCCTGGCTCCGAACCCTGGCCCCGCGATATATACCGCATCGGCACCGCAGTCGATGGCCGCGATGCCGATGTCAGCGTTTCTCGCCGGGGCGAGAAGTTCAAGGTCAGTCATTACTTCCCGCCGAGAGCGGTGATCTGCTGCTTGGCCTGGGCGCCCAGCTTCGGGTCGTTCTGGACCTTCTTGTAGAATTCGAGAGCCTTGGCGTTGTTCTTATTCTGCTGATAGAGAGCGGCCACGGTGAAAGTGATGCCAGGGGCGTTGGAAGCGGTCGGCTTGAGCTCGAGATACTTCTCGAAGTTCTTGATGGCGTCGTTGTTCTTCTTGAGTCCCTGAGCGGCCTGGCCGGCGATAAGATAAGCGTTGGCGTTCTCGGCGAAAGAGTTGGCCTTCTCGGAGGCGGTGATGGCCTCGGCGAACTTCTTGGCCTTGAGAGCAACCTGGGCGTCCTGCAGATAGATGGTCGAGATCTGCTTGTTGGCCTGATCGGCCTCGCCGTTCCAACCGGCGTGCTTGAAAGCCTCGATAGCCTCGGCGTCCTTGCCAAGCTTCTTGAGGGCGGCGCCCAGACGAAGGGCTGTCTTGCCGGCGGTCGTGTCTATGGCATAAGCCTTGGCGTAGCAGTCAGCGGCGGTCGCGTAGTCCTTGTCAGCTCCCTCCTCGGCGAAGTTTCCTTTCCTGAGCAGGATCTCGGGACGCAGTTTGCTCGCCTGCAGGGCGACATCCTCATTGCCATATTCCTCGGCTATTTTGGCGACATCATCGACCTTGGCGAAAGCCTCGTCGAATTTGTTCTCTTTAATCAAATCTTTCGCGATTTCAAGGGAGACCCCGGGAATGGCGGTCTTGCAGTTCGCGACAAGCTCCTCGGCCTCTTCGCCGATGGCGGTGCCCATCTCGAGAGCCTTCTGGAAGCAATCGAGGGCCTCGGTCCAGTTTTTCATCGAGATCGCTGTGGCTCCATTGTTGTAGAGTTCAGTGGCCTGGGCCATGTCCTGCGCGGAGGCTACTCCGGCGGCGATGGCCAAAGAAGCGATAGCAAGGATAATTTTTTTCATTTTCTTCGTATTTAAGTTCAACTTTTTCCAACAAGGCGAACGGAGACAAAAGTAATAAAAAATTGCGTCAATAACACATTATTGTTTAATTTTGCGTAAGAGGGAGGTTACGTTAATGCGTCGTTTTTCACTCATATGTCTCATTTGTTCCGCCATGCTGGGCTTTTCAATAAGCATGCCATCGCAGAACCTGCCCCCTTTGCAGAAAGACGCGTCCATCATCAAGGGAGAGTTGCCGAACGGGATCTCCTACTACCTGGTGACCAATCCCAAAATTAAAGGTTTCGCGGATTTCGCCCTTGTCCGCCTGGGAATGGCAGACACCCTCGCGGCCAGGTCCGAGCTTTCCTCGCTCCCTCATTTCAACAAGACCATCCCGTATGAGTTCCTGTCCAGGAAGGGGATAGGCTGCCGTCCCGAAGGTTATATCTCTTACGCCGACGACGCCACGCTTTTCCGCTTCGACTCCGTTCCCATGTTCGACGTCGCCGCGGCTGACACCACCCTTCTGATGCTCTTCGACATAATCGCGGCCCAGCCTCGCAAGCACGCCGTGATAATCTCCGGGGATATTACCCCGGCAGCCATCATCGAGAAAATGAAAGTGTTCTCTTTGATGGTCCCCTCCAGGAATCCCGTTTATACACCCCCCGTGTATTCATGGACACCCTCGAAAGAGACAAACTGGTCGTTCACGCCTTCCGACAAGGCCTCTGTGGAGATTGATTTCCGTTCCCCGAGGACTCCGGCGGGGCAGATAGGCACGATCCAGCCATTCATCTCCAAACTGTACTCGACAACGCTAGGTGACATAGTGAAAGACAGGCTCAGGGAGACACTCTTGTCACGCGGCATTCCTGTGCGGAAGATGACGGTGAGTTATTCCGGCAGTTCCGACTCCGGAGGGGACGAGCGATTCGTAGTCAGGCTGGAAATGGATGAGGATCAATTGATTCCCGCCACGATGGCCTTGTCCTCAACGTTGGCGGAGATTGGCTCCAAAGGCGCTTCCATAGACGAGTACAGGATATTCAAGGACGCCGCGATAAAGACTCTGTCGGGTGTCTCGACCAACGACGAGTTGACCCGCCAATGCGTGTCGAACTATCTCTTTGGCTCCGATCTGGCGCTCTCGTCCACCAAGGCCAAGTTCTTCTCTTCCAAGAATATGTCGCTTGAGGCCGGGATCGGGCTCTTCAACAACTATGTGTCGGCTCTTCTTGGGGACACTGACAACGCCACAGTCCGTTGGACCGGTCTTGAGGAGAACTACGACGAGTGGATCTACCAGATGATGTTCAATTCCACCTGGAACGGTGTGGCCATGCTCGACAAGCCCGTTTTCAAATGGAGGGCGGAGGCAGGCGACACCACCGCGTTCAGTCCTGACAGGAGCAAGTCCAAAGTCAAATCAATATCGGTCGAGCCGGTCTCCGGCGGTGAGCTATGGACCTTCAAGAACGACATGCGGGTAATATACAAGAAGATGGCCTCGGAAGGGAGATTCGCCTACTCGATGATGATTAAGGGCGGATTCTCCACGGTGAGCGGTCTGCGAAGAGGTGAGGGAGCCTTCTTCTCTGACATGATGCCATTGCTGCGAGTCTCCGGTCTTCCCGGCAAGGATTTCATGAATGTGTTGAAGGCCAACGGGGTAGATATCGAGACCAGGGTCACCGCCACCGACCTGCGGATCTCCGGTTCCGCCCCCTCGAATCATTACGCCCTTGTGATGAAGGCGCTCCTTTCCATCGCGAACGAGAGGAAAGCCGACTCGCAGGGATTCGATGAGTACAGGAAGATGGAATTGGCCTCGCTCGAGCCCGCTGTCATGGACAGCCTCATGTATCCCGACAACAACTACACCGAGGTCAAAACCCCTTCCGGGCTGACTCCCTCCACCCTTTCAGACGCCGAGGTGTTTTTCTCGAGGGAGTTCCTTCGCTGCGGCGACGGGGTGATCGTCCTCGTCGGGGAACTGCCTTCCGAGGAGGTCCGGAATTATCTCGCCAAATCGATAGGCGGATTCAGGGTCAGCAGGACGGTGTCGCCCAGGCAGGCTCCCGCCTTCCAGCTTCGCTCCGGAGGTTCTGTGTACTGTGAGGAAGGTGATAATGTCGGGATCAATATCGGCCTCGCCGCCCCGTTGCCTTTGTCCACGGAGACTTACATGGCTTACAGGATCGCCGCCTTATACCTCGCCCGCAGGCTCGCGGGGTCCATGGCGGGATTCGGCTTCCATATCGGGATGAACGGCAGGTTCATCACCTGTCCGAGGGAGATGATGGAGCTGATCATCTCTATCGAGCCGGTTCCGGATTCAGGGTTGCCGTTGGGAATCGAAGGCGGCGCCACCCGTTTGCGGGAGGCCCAGATAGCCGCCGGAAAGATTATCGACAAGGTTCTTTCCGGGCCGGTCGACGCTGCCGAGCTGGCCTCTTTGAAGAATCTCGTCACCAACGAGTACACGATGTCGCTCGCCGATCCGTCTTTCTACGCCGACGCCGTCCTGTTGAGGTACTCCGCCGGGAAAGATGTCCTGACCGGCTATGGAGAGAAAATCGCCGCTGTCAGCCCCGACAAGGTCAAGGAGATCTTCGGCGCCCTGGCCGGAGGAATAAGGGAGGAATATGTCGTCAAACCAAGGGAATAGCTTCGGCACGATAATCCAGATAGGAGACATCCTGGTCTCGGAGGAGGTGGTGACAGAGTTCTTCGCCTGCGACTATCCTGTCTGTAAAGGGATATGCTGCGTGATAGGGGACAGCGGAGCTCCCCTTGAGGAGGAAGAGCTTGACCAGATTGAGACGGAATATCCTGTATATTCGAGACTTATGCGTCCGGCGGGTCGTTCCCAAGTCGAGAAGGACGGCTTTTTCATCATCGATCGGGACGGGGACATAGTGACCCCGATAGTGGACTGGACCGGGGAGTGCGCCTACACTTTTTTCGAGGAGGACGGGAGTTGCCTCTGCTCGATGGAGAGATGCTTTTTCGAAGGTTCATGCTCTTTCCGGAAGCCCCGGTCCTGCTGGCTCTATCCCATCCGGGTGACCAAATTGTCGAACGGCGGACAGGCGCTCAACCTCCACCGCTGGCATCTTTGCGGGGACGCTTTCAAAAAAGGAAAACGCGAGGGAATCCGGGTGTACGAATTCCTTCGCGATCCATTGACAAAACTCTACGGGGAAGAGTTCTACAAAGCTCTTGAGGCCGCCGCCAAGGTGGTGAACGGCGACAAGGTTTAATCTCCGGGCTCCTCTTCCTCCTCCGCGATATCCTCTCCGGGAGAGTTGATCAACTCCATGGCGGCATCATAGTCGCTGGCGTTGACCTTGACATCGATGTTACCGACACCGTTCAACATGGCGGTGGAGTCCAATCCGAACACCGCCGCCGGTATCCCGTTCTCGTTCAGCATCCCCGCCACCATCTGCGCGCTGATGGGGTCGTTCACCGTGATAACGGTTTTGAATTCGTCCTCTCTTTTCATGACCGGTTATTTTGAATAGTCATCTTTCTCTTCATTCCTGAAAGCGTACTCGAGCGCGCTCACTATCCGGACGACAATCTTCCGCAGTCCCTCGGCCTCGAAGCCCGTGGGGGTCCGGGTGAACGTGATCCTGTCCTCGAACATCTTGAACGCCCTCAACGCCTTGGAGCGGAGGCGGAACGTCATGTCCTCACCCTCCTCGGTCTCGAGGACATAATCCTTTGACTCCATGATTCTCAGGAACTTGTCCCTGATCTCGGAGAACTCGCCGGGTATGATGACATCGTACTTCCTGAATCCTGTCAAAGGGTACACGAGAGCCACCACGGCGAAGAGGATGACAATCTGCCATACGGATTTCATCCCATCCCTGAACATAGACTCCAAGTTGAATTCCACTATCCCGAGAAAACCCATGATCATCATGATGATGGCCAGGATGAGCGCGAACCAGATGAAGTATTTCACGCTTCTGACAAGGTATTTCATGTTGTTGCCCGTTTTTTGCTGTACTTACAAATTGCTGTATTTACAAATATAAGAAAAAGAAATAGTTTTAGTATTTTCGCGATCGAAACAAGAATTCAAAGATTATGGCAGAAATCGACCCTATCCTGGAGCGCCGTCAGCGCGAAGAGCAGGAGCAGAAGAACAAGAGTTTGAAGAACGTCATGTGGGCGCTTGTCGCCGTCGCGGCTCTCATGGCCGGAGGCCTCGCCTACGTGTGGACCACCAAGTCTTCCCTTGTCAAGGATCTTAACGCCGAGAAGGAAGACCTCACCCAGCAGATGATAGCCCTCAAGGGAGACTACGACAGCCTTTCTTCTGAATATGAGTCCGTCAACAGCCAGCTTGACTCCTCCAGGGAGGAGGTCAACCAGCTGATCGAGAGGATCCAGAAGACCGAGGCCACCAACCGCGCCAAGATGCGCCAGTACGAGAAGGAGCTTGGCACCCTGAGGAGCATCATGAGAAACTACATCGTCCAGATCGATTCCCTCAACACCCTCAATCACAAGCTGACCGCCGACGCGGCCGCCGCGCGTAAGGAGGCTGCCACGAGCAGGGCGGAGAACGCCGAGCTGAAGGGTCAGGTCGAGAGCCTGACCGGCCAGGTGGCCGCCGGCTCCGTGATTAAGTCCAGGGGACTCAGCGTGGCGGGTTACAACGCGTCCGACAAGGTCACGGACCGCAGCAGCAGGGTTGTGAGGCTGTTGGCGTCATTGAGCCTTGTGGAGAACGAGCTGGCTCCCAAGGGACCCGTCAGGGTTTACATCCGTGTCAAGGATCCGGAGGGGATTCTCCTGACCAACAGCAACCAGACATCTTTCAACTACAATGGCCAGACGCTTGTGGCTTCCGCCTCGCGTGAGGTGGATTATCAGGGCAAGGAGGTTGATTTGAGCATCTATCTCAACGACATCCCGTCTTACCAGCCCGGCATCTACACGATCGAGGCTTACACCGCGCAGGCTTTCCTCGGCAAGACCGAGCTCCTGCTGCGCTAGGCGGTGATCTACCTTCACATACCCTTTTGCGAGAGTTTCTGCGTCTACTGCGGATTCTTCTCCGTTACACCTGCTGCCGAACCTCATGATCCGGCCCGCGTGGCGACAAAGTCTCCCGCCGCCTCCCAACCGCTTAGCGGCCCTGTCCGGGCAAATGACCGGAGGTCAGGATCTTTGTCGCCACGGGAGGAGTGTTTCGAGGCGTTCGCCGACGCGGTGACCGCTGAGATCGAGGCCCGGCGTGACGAGATCGCCGCTGCGGCGGCCGTGAACACCCTTTACATCGGCGGAGGCACCCCCTCGGTGCTTCCGCTTGATGTTTTATCCCGTATCGTCCATTCGTTGAACGCGTCACGTGAAGGGGTTGTGCCGCCAAACCCTCCGCGCTCCGCGCTCCGTCCCGTCTCGCCTTCGGCGATCCACCCGTTCATGTGGCCACGGGTGGCCACAGGTTTGGCCGGCACACCCCTTCACGGCGACACCGCCCCTTCCGGCGACACCCTATGGGATGAATTCACGGTGGAGGTGAATCCTGAGGACATAGTGACTAAAGGAGGGGAATACGCGTTGGGACTGATGGAGTTGGGGGGTAACCGGATCAGCATGGGGATCCAGTCGTTCGACGACGGGATCTTGAGATGGATGAACCGCCGTCACGACGCGGCGGCCGCGGAGGAGGCTTTCAGTATCCTTCGCCGGGCCGGTTTTGACAACATCAGTGTGGATCTCATTTTCGGCCTCTCCCAACTCGACGAGAAGACCTGGAACGACACGATCGACAAGACCCTCGCCCTTGGTCCGGAGCATATCTCGGCCTACCAGCTCTCGGTCGAGGAGGGTAGCGCCTTGGAGAAAATGATCGCTAAAGGGAAATACTCCGAGGCTCCGGAGGAGTTGTGCCGACGGCAATATGACATCCTCTGCGCGAGGCTCGGGGCGGCGGGCTACCGCCATTACGAGATCTCGAATTTTGCCCTTCCCGGTCGGGAGGCCATTCACAACAGCGCCTATTGGCGGAGGGTTCCCTATGTCGGCTTGGGGCCCGGAGCGCATTCATTGTCAACTGATTCCGTCAGATCCTGGAACAGTCAAGAGATTCCCAGGCGCATGAGGGACGGACGACTGGCGACATATTCAAGGGAAGAGGAAGTCTTGACGCCTGAGGACATCAGGATCGAGAGGATAATGCTGCCTCTGAGGACCGATCTCGGTATGCCAGAGGAAGAGCTACGCTCCCTCGCCGGTGACGAGACGGTCGAGCGCCTCCTTTCGGAAGGCGCCCTTATCCATTGTCATCCCGCTTGTCATCCTGAACGAAGTGAAGGATCTTTCCTTGATCAAAGTGAAGGATCTCTCCGTATTCCCGAGGATCATTTCTTCACCTCTGACGAGATAATCCGAGAGCTTATTTGACGATCGCTCCGGCGACGATGTTCGAGACCTGGGCGCGGAGCCGGGCCATGCTGCCTTTGTCCTCAGGGTGTACCCTGTTGGCGAGGATGATGACCGCGGTCTTGGTCTTCATGTCTATCACGATCGAGGGGCCGGTGTAGCCGGTGTGCCAGATGGATGTCTCCGGATCGAATATGTCACCTCTCGTGCCGGGGTTCCAGCCGTCCTTGTCCCATCCGAGCGCCCTTCCGACTTTCAGGTCGTTCTGGACCGGGGCCTTGCACATAAGCTCTATTGTCAGGGGACTGAGGACACCTTGGCCTCCATTCATGATCGCCGAGCAGATCACGCTCAGGTCTTCGGCGTTCGAGAACACTCCGGCGTTGCCAGAGTTGCCGCTGTTGATTCTTCTCGCGATGGGGTCGTGCACGGCCGCCACGAGCGGGAGGCCGTCCGCCTGCACCTCCGTCGGTGCGCAAAGCCTCTTTAATCCCTCCCTGAAATCAGGCGCCTCCCCGGCGGGGAAGGCCTCTGCCGCCTCCCGACCGCTTCGCGGCCCTATCCGGGTAAATGCTCGTCGGCCAGAGCCTTCCCCGCCGGGGTTGCCCTCTGCCGCTTCCCGACCGCTTCGCGGCCCTGTACTGGTCAGCGGGAAATAGCAGGTATGTTCAAGTCCGAGGGGAGCGAACACGTTCCGCTGGGCGTAGTCGCAAAGCCTCTCGCCGGTTACCCTCTCCAAAATCCTTTGTAAAGTGATGAAGTTCAGGCAGCTGTAAAGGCATTCGGTCCCGGGACGGAAATTCCTCTTGACCCGGGTGGCGATGTAAGTCTCGAGCTCGTCGGGAGTGTTCTCCCCGAACTCGGCCACGTAGCTGTCCACGCCGATGTAGGCGTCAAGGCCGGAGGCGTGGGTCATCAGGTCACGGACCGTGATGTCCACCTTCTCCCCGGTCTCGGGGTCCTCCCAGGGTTTGAATCCGGGGATATACCTGTCCACATTGTCGGTGAGGCGAACATAGCCGTTCTCGATCAATTGAAGAAAGGACAGGGTGGTTCCCACGCACTTGCTGACAGAAGCCAGGTCGAACATGGTCTCCGTGGTCATAGGCTCCACTTCCGGGACGAGGGACTTGTTCCCGTAGGCCTTGAGATAAACAATCTTGTCGCCCCTGACGACCGAGACAACAGCTCCGGGAATCGTCTTGTCGGCGATGGATTCCTCGATGACCCGGTCGACCTGGGCAAGCTTGTCCCCGTCCATCCCGAGGTCCTCGGGCCTCGCGGTTTCCAGAGGTTTCTGGGCCGAGGCGACAAGGGCCGCCAGGGAGGCGGCCCATATTAACAGGACTCTTTTCATCAGAAGATCAATGTCGCCGTGATGGGATAGTGATCGGAGATGAACTTGCGTTCCATGTAGGGCTTTGTGATGGTCTCATAGACAGGGCATGAGCTGAAGCCCTTGAACCAGATGTAGTCGATAATGCTGTCCGGGCCAGCCTTGCCCCAGCCGTTGAATGTCTGGTGATGGTCGGTCTTGACGGCCACCTCGCGGGTGTTTTTCATCATCTTCTTCATGTCGTCGAACTCGGGACGGTCGATCCTCATGTTGAAGTCGCCGGTCACAACCATGGGCAGCCCCTTAGGGTTGATGCTGTCGATCCTGTCCACGATGAGTTTCATCCCGTTCTTGCGGGCCTGCCAGCCAACATGGTCGAGATGAGTGTTGACGTAATAATACTTCTTGCCGCTGGCCTTGTCCTTGAGCAGGGCCCAGGTGGCGGTCCGGAAGCAGGCGGCGTCCCAGCCCATCGAGGGGACATCGGGAGTCTCCGACAGCCAGAAGGTCCCCCATTTCAGCAACTTGGTGGTCTTCTTGTTGTAGAAAATGGACATGAACTCGCCTTTGCTCTTGCCGTCATCGCGGCCGACGCCGACGCTCTTATAGTCAGGGCAATAATCCTCAAGATACTTGACCTGGTAATCATAGGCCTCCTGGAGACCGAAGATGTCAGGCTTCTGGTCGTTTATCATCATCGCCGAGGCCGGATAGCGGAATTCCCATGAGTTGGTCCCGTCCTTCGCGGGCCCGTTCCTGATGTTGTAGGATATTACTTTGATGTCGCCGTTCTTGTCTTTCTTGGCGGACACGCTGACAGGCAGAGCCACTAAGGTCGCCAGCAGGATAAGAAATACTCTTTTCATGACGGATAGTGTTATCAATACCACAAATTTAACAAAATGTGCTAATTTTGCGTTATCCATCAATAAAAAAGAACTCCCATGGCAGAAGAATCTTTCAAGGATTACGGGAAAGAGGAAGCGTTGTCCCTGTTGTTCGAAGGCTCCGGTTTCGCGAGGGCTTCGAATCCTTCATTCGAACCGGCTCCGGGGAACGTTGTCGTCTCCGCCGGAAGGTTGTTCGTCGAAGGGATTGACTTCGACCTCACTTATTTCCCTCTGAAGCATCTGGGATACAAATGTGTCTGTGCCGCGGCAGGGGAGATTTATGCCTCTATGGCCCGGCCAAGGGTACTTTCCTTAAGGCTCGGCCTGTCTGCCAAACTAGATTTCGGACATGTCAGGGAGCTTTGGTCCGGCGTGGTGACGGCCGCCAAGGAACATGGTTTCAAAACTCTGGACCTTGATTTGGCACCCTCTCCCAACGGGCTGACAATCAGCGTTTCCGCCGTCGGCGAGGAGACCGGGCTGACCAAGGGTCGAAGGGTCAAAGCCAGAAGTAAAGACCTTGTCTGTGTCTCCGGTAGTCTCGGGGCCGCCTACCTAGGGCAACAGATTCTCGAGAGGGAGAAACGGAGTTTCGAGAAGACCAAGGACGACTCATCTCAGCCTGACCTTGAGAAATACAAAATGCTGATAGGCAGCTATCTCAAACCCGAGATTCCCTCCGGGGCGGTGGCCCGTCTGGAAGAGGCGGGAATATATCCCTCCCATGGTTATCTTGTTTCCCATGGCCTTTCCGACGCCCTGAAACGGCTTGTCAGGGACTCCGGTCTCGGGGTCAAGGTCTATGCCGACAAGATTCCTTTCGAGGGGAACAGTTTCGCTTACGGGAAAGAGATGGACATCGATCCCGTCTCGGCCGCGATGAACGGCGGGGACGATTTCAGGCTGCTGTTCGTGATACCTATCCTTTCGGCGGAGAAGTTCCGCCGGGAGTTCCAGACATTCGACATCATCGGGCATATGGCCCAGCCCGAGGTCGGGGCGGTTCTCGTGACTCCCGACGGTGTTGAGCTGCCCGTCAAGGCCCAAGGCTGGAACAATGAGTAAGAAGATACGGAAATATCTGATAATCCCGCTGTTGGCGATTTTGGCGTCCTGCTCCACGGGGCTGGACACCCAAATGAGCGCCGTGCTGGACAAGGTGGAGGAGGACCTCGGCTATGTCAACACCGTCGGGGTGGAGGATATGGCCAGGATGACAAGCTGGTTCGAGCGACACGGGGACGATTCCCAGAAAGCTAGGGCATGGTTCTGCCTCGGAAGATCGCAATTCAACGACAGGTCTTACTCCTCCGCGATAGTCTCTTACACCAGGGCTCTCGAATATGCCGTCAAGGCCGGTGACTCTTACCGCGAGGGCTTGATCTGCAGGGACATGGCGAGGATAAGCGGGGCCTCAGGCAACGCCCCAGACGAAATCCTGTACCTGGCGAGGGCCTCGGAGGCTTTCAAGGCCGCCGGGCTTCAGGGTGAGTTCCAGCGGACTCTTCTGGAGATAGGCCAGACCCAGGCCGCGTCAGGCAAGCACGAGGCCGCGGAGGAGATATTCAAGAGTGTTCTTTACGACTCCCACGAGATGGGGGACACACTTCTGGAGGCCCGCTGCCTGGAGTCTTACGCTTCCCTGGCCGTCAGCAAGGATATTCCCGACCCCGCCCTCGCTATCGACATGCTCGGCAGGGCGTCCGGTGAACTGGGTTATCCCCTGAGCTCGTCGGACAAGGGGATTTTGGCTTACTCCTATTCGTTGGCGGGGAAACAGAAGGAGGCCTGGAGCTGGCTCGCTGAGGCAAAGGCCTCGGCCGAGACGGATGAGGACATCGCCGACGCCGATTTCCGGGAATATCAGATCGCTTCCCGCTCCGGCTACGCCGCCAGGGCCCTGAAGGCTTTGGAGAGGGTCACCGAATATGGCGACAAGGCGCAGTCAGCCGCCCTGGAGGAGGCCGTGTCCGCCAGCCAGAGGGAATATCTTCAGGGACAGTCTGACATTCAGGCGGAGAAGCTGCGCGCCGCGAGGTTGAGGATGTGGCTTCTGGCGCTCGCCGCCTTGCTGGCGGTCGGTGCCGTGGTTGTGGCTTATGTGTTCTACCGTTCTGAGCAAAGGAGGCTTCTCGAGGAGGAGATAGCTGAGAGAGACAGGTATATGACCATCGCCGAGGACCTACGTGACAGGCTGGCCCAGAAGGAGGACAAGAAGTCGCAGGAGCCGGGGTTCGAGGCGCTCGAGAGGCTGTGCGAGCAGTATTACATCTACGAGGGGACAGAGAACCTGCAGCCCAGGATCCTCAAGGAGGTCAAATCGATAGTCGAGGGTCTGAGGAGCGACAAGAAGGTCCGAAAGAACCTGGAGGACACGCTGGACGCCCGTCTTGACGGTGTGATGACCAAGCTCCGGGCGGAGTTCCCTTCGTGGAGAGAGGAGGATTTCCAGCTCTATTCATTCACGGCGGCCGGTTTCTCCAGCACCACCATTTCTGCTCTGATGGAAAAAGAGAAGAGCGTTATCTACAACCGTGTCTGGCGCCTGAAAGGGAGGATCGCTAATTCCGGATCCCCCCTCAAAGAGTTCTTCCTGTCCTGCCTGGACAGTTAATCCACGATCAGTATGAGAAAGACATTAGCGATACTCGCCTTTCTCCTCCTGTCCTACGCGTCCTACGGTCAGGAAGGGAAAAAGGTGAAGGTCGCCTGCATCGGCGACAGCATAACCTATGGCTATGGGGCGGGAGACCGGGATAACCAGTCCTACCCCGCTCAGTTGCAGGCGCTTCTGGGAGACGGGTACGAAGTCGGCAATTTCGGGAAGAACGGGGCCACACTCCTGCGCCGCGGCCATAGGCCTTACCTTGAGCAGGAGGAATACCGCGCCGCAAAGGACTTCGCCGGGGACATCTGCGTCATCCATCTCGGGGTTAACGACACAGACCCGCGAGACTGGCCGAACTACCGCGACGATTTCGTTGGGGACTACCTTGCCCTTATCGACTCCTGCAAGGCGTCCAACCCTGACGCGAGGGTGATCATAGCCCTGCTGAGCCCGCTGGCGGACCGCCATCACCGTTTCATGTCCGGCACGAAACAGTGGCACGCGGATATCCAGGAGGCGATAAAGGTCGTCGCCGAGACCTCAGGCTGCGAGCTGATAGACTTCCACTCGCCGCTTTATCCCTATCCCTGGCATATCCCCGACGCGATCCATCCGGACGTGTGGGGTTACGGGGTGTTGGCGAAGACAGTGTATTCCCGGATAACGGGGGATTATGGAGGGCTTTCGGTCTCCCCGCTTTACTCTGACAATATGGTCCTGCAGCGCCGCCGGCCGGTAGAGATAAGCGGCACGGCGGACGTTGGGGAGAAGGTCTCTGTCAGGCTAGGTAAAAAGACCCTCAAAACTGTGACCGGGCTGGACGGGAAGTGGAGAGTGGAGTTCCCTCCGATGGAAGCCGCCACCGGGCTGGAACTCTCGATCGCCACAAAAGAGAAGACTTTTGAATATTCTGGCGTGGCCGTCGGCGAGGTCTGGCTCTGCTCCGGCCAGTCGAACATGCGTTACGCCCTCGGCTCGGCGAAGGGAGGCAGGGAGGCCGCTGAAGCCTCCTCGGATCCCGACTTGCGCTTTTTCGACCAATGGCCTTATTGGGAGACTTACGATGTCGCTTGGCCTGAGTCGGCGGTTGACTCGGTCAAGAACCTGATTTACTTGCGGCCCGCCACCTGGAAGACCGCGTCACCCAAGACATCATCCGGGATGTCCGCCGTTGGATACTGGTTCGCCAAGGAACTAAGGGATAGCCTTAAGGTCCCGGTCGGGATCATCTGCGACGCGGTGGGCGGGGCCACAGCCGAGTCCTGGATTGACAGGAACACCCTTGAGACCAGATTTCCGGTCATCCTCCGGGACTGGATAAACAATGATTTCATTCAGGAATGGGCCCGGGAGCGGGCGGCGAGGAATGTCTCCTACAAGAAAGGGGACAAGTTCGCACGCCACCCCTACGAGCCTTGCTATCTTTTTGAATCAGCGATACTTCCGCTTGGACATCCGACGCTTGCCGGTGTCATTTGGTACCAGGGCGAGTCCAACGCCCACAACTTCGAGGCCCACGAGCTGCTGTTCCCCCTGCTTGTGGACAGTTGGAGGGAGTGGTTCGGCGATCCCGCCCTCCCGTTCTTTTATGTTCAGCTTTCAAGTCTGAACCGGCCTTCTTGGCCTTGGTTCAGGGACAGCCAGAGAAGGCTTTTGGAGAGCAGGCCAAATCTCGGGATGGCCGTCTCCAGCGATCTCGGGGACCCGTCTGACGTGCATTACAAGGACAAGAGACCGGTCGGGGAAAGACTCGCCAGGCTGGCTCTCAACGGGGTGTACGGTTCCTCCGTCACGCCATCCGGTCCTCTGTTCAAGTCGGCGACCGTCTCAGGAAAGGAAGTGATCGTGGAGTTTGAATATTCCGACGGCCTCAAGGCGGCCTACGGGTCGGAAGTTATTGGCTTCGAGATCGCCGGGAAGGATATGCTGTTCCAAAAAGCGACCTGCCGCCTTGAGGGCGACAGGGCCGCGCTTTCAGCGCCCGGGGTGGCGAGTCCCGTCTATGTCCGTTACGCTTGGGAACCGTACACCCGCGCCAACTTGGTCAACGGCGCCGGCCTTCCCGCCTCGACATTCAGGGGAGAAGTCACTTATTAGTCCCTTCCTCTTTTTTGTTGGTGAAGTGTCCGACCTCACCAAGGGCTTTGTAGCGTTTTGATTTCTCTTTTTTCAGAGTAACCATGACCACATCGCGCCCGTCGGTGGAGTATTTCTTGATGAGCTCGTTCTCGGTCCTGTAACCATTGATGACGTCCATCCTCTCGATGTCGTAGTAATTCAAATTGTTGAATTCATATTTTGTGACGATTTTCCCGTCAACAACAAACACTTGCAGACGTGAGTCATCCATATTCCTGGGCTCTTTCTTAGAGATGACAACGGTCTTTGTCACGTACTGTTTCGTCGTGATGATATGATTCTTGTAGGCCACACCACCTTCTTCCGTGATGTCCGTCTTATAGGTCACTATCTCTTGCCCTTCCAGTTGGGAGCCGTTGAAATCCTCCACCACCTTCCCGTCGATGATGTATCTTTGCTCCAGACGCGATTGGGCGGCGAGGGTCAGGGAACCGATCGAGAAAGCGATCAGGATTGTGAAAAGAGTCTTCTTCATGGTATTGATATTAATTAGTTGTTATATGCTGTGAATGATGTGGTTCCGGAGTTCTCGTCGTGGGAGAGCAGGAATTGTCTCTCCTCCCCGTCCTTAAGGTGAACGGTCACGAGGACCTTGGAGCCTTGAGGGATGGCGTTTACTGATTCCACTATCTCGGGGTTCATCTCGATCAGGCTCGAGATCCCCTCGTAGATGATAAGCGGGCTGAGCGGGGGATCCCCGACTTTCCTTAAGGGCAGGATCACCGCCAGCGCCACGGCGGCCGCCGCGGCGACACCAGCTGTCCAGCGGAGGATCCTCCTTAAGCGCAAGGGCCGTTCATACTCATTGACGATACGGTCGAATTCGGCGACAGCCTCGTCGGAAAGGTATTTCCCAAGATTAATCATATCTTCTTCAATTGTTCCCGCAACTTCTTGCGGGCGTTTGACAGTGTCACTTTTATGCTCGGTTTCGGCCTGCCGGTCTCCTTGGCGATTTCATCAAGCGTCAGATTATCTTCGGTCTTCAAGACCATCAGCTCCGCCTCGCTTTTTGTTAGTTCCCCGTAGACAGCCTTCTTGATCCGGGTGTTGTCCGCCGCCTCGACCCTGTCATCCGCTGGAGGCCCGCCGACGACGGAATCGTCTTTCAGGGAGCATGTCTCGAGCTTTCTTTTCCTGTAACGGGAGACACAGATGTTCTTCGTGATCTTGATGGCCAGGGCTTTGGCATTCTGGACGGGATAGCCCTTGTCATACAGCTCCCAAAGCGTCAGCAGGGCCTCCTGGACTATGTCCTCCGCCTCTTCCGGCCCTCCGGTGGCCTTAAGGAACCTGGACGCCAGAGCCACAAGCTCCCGCCTAATGCCGTTGGAGATATTCCCGAACTCTTCCCGTGTCATCATTAGTGCCTCTACTGATAAGTAGCGATAATCAAGGGAAAGTTAAATTTTTTCCTTAACTTTACAAAGATTAAGGATTTACCTCATGAAAAAGGATCAAAGGTGGGTTGTGACGCGCGTGGACGGGAAGATCGCTTCCGTCAGCGCCGACTTCAGCGGGCTTCCCAAGGTGGCCGAATATGTCAGGAGGTTGCCGGTGGACAGTGTCTCCGAGATCACCGTCGGGAAGGTCTACACGGAGGAGCTCGTGGAGCTGTCGCACACTGTCAAGTGGGAGGACATGAGGCTCTCCGGCTCGCCTTTCCAGCTCAAGGTCTGGAACAGGCTTTACCTTCTGACCCATCATGAGGACGGCACTCCGATTATGCCTGAGGAGGGGATTAAACTTTTGAGCTACAGCCAGTTGGCTGACCTTTGCGAGAACCCGAGAGGAGTCCGTGCCGTGGCCCACGCCGTGGCCTGCAATCCCGTGGCTTACATCATACCCTGCCACCTCATCGTCCCCAAGGAAGCCATAGACAAGATTCTCGCCATCCGGGCGGTCGCCGAAGGCACGATATTCAAAGGCACCGACCTCTACCTTTTGGATTCGATAGAGGTCGGTGAGTATGAATATGGCTCAGAACTGAAGCGGCGCCTCATCGAGCGCCAGCTCTACAGCAGATAGATCCTTCGCTTAGCCGTCAGATCCTTCGCTTCGCTCAGGATGACAGGGATCAATCATTGTTCAATTGGACTATGTCCACTTTTGAGCGCTGCGAGTCGCCGATGAGCCACTCCGAGTAGTAGTCCGCCATTCTCCAGAAGAAATACTCGTTCATGTCGCCGAAACCGTGCCTCTGGCCGGGCAGGAGCAGCATGTCGAAGCGCTTGTTGGCTTTGATGAGGGCGTTCACGACACGGATGGTGTTGGCCGGGTGGACGTTGTTGTCGACGTCGCCGTGGACCAGCATCAGATGCCCCTTGAGGTTCTTGGCTAGCTCCTGGTTGGTGTCGATGTGATACACGAAAGTGGTGTCGCCCTTGTCGATCCTCTCGAGGATGCCGTGGTGCTGCTCGCTCCACCAGCGGTTATAGATGCTGTTGTCGTGGTTGCCGGCGCATGAGACCGCCACCTTGAAGAAGTCGGGATATTTCAGGATGGCCGCCGTGCTCATGAAGCCGCCACCGGAATGACCATGTATTCCTACTCTCTCCAGATCAACGAAGGGGAAACGGGCCCCGATCTGCTGGATGGCGTATTTCTGGTCCTCCAGGCCATAGTCGCGGAGGTTGCCGTAGCCGTAGTTATGGTACCACTTGGAACGGTTGGGATGGCCGCCGCGATTGCCCACGGTGATGACGATCATACCCAACTGGGCCAGCCTGTCGATCCTGGTGAAGTTCTTGCTCCACGAGATGTTGTTTGCCTCGACCTGCGGGCCCGGATAGACATAGTCGCAGATCGGATAGACCTTCGTGGAGTCGAAGTCGTAAGGCTTGTAGATGGCCCCGTAGAGGTCGGTGACCCCGTCCGCCGCCTTGACCTTGAAACGCTCGGGGAACTTGTAGCCCGCGTCGAGAAGGAGGCTAAGGTCGGCCGTCTCCAGGTCGAGGATCCTCTTCCCGGAGGCGCCGAACAGGGCCACGGCGGGGGTGAAATCGACTCTTGAATAGTTGGCCACGAAGAAGTTGGCGTCGTCGCTGGCCGTGGAGAGGACGTCCATGTCAGGCATGTCCAGCCTCTGGAGGTTCCCGCCGGTCAGCGGCACCCTGAAGGTGTGCATCTGATAGGGGTTCTCGTCCTTCTCCACACCGCATGCGCTGAGCAGGACATAGCCCTCTTTCTCGTTGACTCCGAGGACGTTGTCCACATGGAAGGCGCCGTCAGTGATCTTCCGTACGAGGGTACCGTCGCTGTTGTAGAGGTAGAGGTTGGCCCAGCCGTTGCGCTCCGACCACCAGATGAGCTGTTTCCCGCCTTTCAGGAGGAAGGGTGTCCTGGTCTCGATGTAGGTGTTCGAGCGCTCGGGGATGATGACCCTAGCGGAGTCGGAGTCCACCCCAACCCAGCAGAGGTCTATTCTCTTGATGTCCCTGCTCTGCCGCAGGAGGTAGAAGCCGCTGTCATCGCCGAGCCATTTGCTTGCCATGAATTCGCCGTAACTGTCCTTGGCCAGTCTCCTTCCCCGGACAATGTTGAAATCCTGGTCCTTGAAGGCGTCCACCTTGATGTTCCTGGACTCGAAAGCGGGCCCTTTGGTGTCGTCCTTGACCCGGGTGAATATGTAGAGATATCCCTTCGGCCCCGGTTCTCCGGGCATCTGGTACTTGTAGGTCTCAAGCTTGGGGCGCTTTCCGCTCACGGAGTTGATCACCCAGAGGTCCTCGAGCCTGCGGGTGTCCCATTTCGTGGTGGCGAACCGCTTGGAGTCTGGCGACCACATCAGCTCGCCGGGGTTGGAGCGCCTCGTGGTGTCGGTCTCGGTGTCGCCGGAATAGTTGCCGTAGCCGAACCCGAACTGCTTGATCCCGTCGGTTGTCAGCCTGCGCTCGACGATGGTGCTGTCCTTGGGATCCTTGGCGGCCTTCCGGAGGTTGGTGGAGTCCATGACCCAGAGGTTGGAGTTCTTGGCGTAAACCCCGATTGTCCCGTCGGGGGAGACCGAGGCCCAGGCCGGATATTTCTTCACCTCTTTCTCCTTCTCCTCGGTCACGTCCTTGAGGGTACGGGTGGCGATATCATATTCGAAATGGAAGACTTTCTTCTCTGACGGTCTGGCGGCTCCCCCGGGCCCTCCGGGTCCGCCGGCCCTTGCGCCCCTGGCGGCCTTGGTCGTGTCGGGTTTCGCCGGCTTGTCCTGGGTGCTCCGGATGTCGAAGGTGAAGACCTTGTCGTCCTTCAGCTTAAGCCCCGTGATGGGAATATGCTGGGCATCGAAGGGATCTTTCACTATCTCAGTGAGTTCCATCGCGAGCCTTTCCATATCGAAGACCTCGGTCTTGGTGCCCTTGACGGGATCGACGATGTAGTAACTGGTGCCTTGGGGCGACTGCCAGTCGTACCAGAAGCGGTCGCCCTCCTTGAACCAGCGGGGCTGCACCCTTGTGGAGAACACCATCTGGTTCACCTTCTTAGCGGAGAACCTTTCAGCGAGGGCGTAGTTGGCCTTGCTGACCTTTTCCTGCCCGGCGGCCGCCAGGTAGACAAGCGCGGCCGCGAGGATCATAATAAATCGTTTCATGACAGTAACGGGAAGTTATGATTCTGATTCTTTCATATTCAAAGATAATGAAAATCCGATAATTGCAAGTCCTTTGGGGCCTATCAAAACGGCGCAAAACTTTGGTGAATTGAAGATTATTCTGTAAATTTGCAGCCCCAAATTATTTGGGGAAAAACATAAATAATAGATTTACAATCATTTATGCCAACAATTCAACAGTTAGTTCGCAAAGGACGCGAGAGCGTTGCCGCTCAAAGCAAGTCTCGCGCGCTGGACGCTTGCCCTCAGAAGAGGGGCGTGTGTCTTCGTGTTTACACGACGACTCCCAAGAAGCCTAACTCAGCGATGAGGAAGGTCGCCAGGGTACGCCTCACCAATTCCAAAGAGGTCAATGCCTACATCCCGGGCGAAGGTCACAACCTCCAGGAGCACAGCATCGTGCTGGTCCGCGGCGGTCGTGTCAAGGATCTTCCCGGTGTGCGTTACCACA
>CADBRH010000038.1 GCA_902797035.1 uncultured Bacteroidia bacterium
AAAGCAGCAATCCGGTCAGCTTGTTGGCCAATGTGTGAGGAAAACAGAATCGTTTATAGACGACCAGGGATGATATTTGGTTCACAATCTTGATGAATACGATCACCCCGGCCCAGATCCAGAGCCACGTGGGAATAACCAGTACTGGCAATAGCCGAATGGCGCAGCATACCACGAATATGATGTCGGCCACACTATCAAAGACCGCCCCGGCATTGGTTTCCGCATGGAGTTTCCTGGCCAGCCAACCGTCAACCATATCACTGATGCCACACGACGCGTAGAGCGACCAGAACAGCCATCCGGTTACATCGCAAAACAGCAGGCCCACTGAACCTGCTATCCTTACCGCGGTTATGACATTCGGCAAACGCTTCACGCCTTCAGATTCTTCTTAGCTTGAGGATTGTTCCGCCAGATAGTTCCTACTTTAGGACATGAGTCCTTCTCAGGACAGTCTCCACAAGTCTCGAAGCCCTTTGACATAGCACATTTACGGATCTCGCACAAGAAACCGCAGAACACGGTCTTCGCGCCGTTCATACGGCATCCCTCGCAATTAATATGCTCCGGCAAGATGGGGGCATTATTCAGTTCGGCCCAACGCTTCGCGGTCTTCTCCCGCAACGTCTGGTCATTATTCTTCGTGGCGATGTAGGCGTCGCATTTTTCGCAGTCAAGCCCACAGATGGCGATCAGCCGTCTCATACCGGAACGCGGTTCGATAAAGGAGTATTTATTCGTCCTTCTTGGGTATCTTGGAACCAAGGACATAGAAGATGCCTAAGACAATAACGAGAAGGATGCCAACACCAATCATCAATAGAGCATCTCTCCAGAAATACAGTTTACCGAATATCCACATAAAGAGAGGATATCCAAAAGGAAAAACAAGCATTGCAGGCCAGAACGCCTTCAGCACCCTCTTTTGTTCTTTGTCTAGTTTCATAAGACTTGGTGTGATAAATTCAGATTAATCTTACTTCCAAAGGTAATGATTTTCGGACACTTCAGCCGAAAAATGAGTAAATTTGAGCCATGGAATACCTGTCAAAGCAACGATACGACGAGATAGTGGCCGAGTTAAGGCATCTTACGGGCGTGGTTTACCCCAAGGTAAAGGAAGAGCTTGCGGAGGCTAGCGCCCAAGGGGACCGGAGCGACAACGCGGGATACCGTGAAGCGAGGCGGATCCAAGGGAAGACCATCAGCCGTATCCGTTTCCTGCAGAAGATCCTGGAGCACTCACGCGTGATTGACCCCGATGTTCTCCCCAAAGACAGGGTTAGCCTTCTGAGTAAGGTAGAATTCACAAACCTCTCGACAAATACCCGGATGAACTTCCAAATAGTCAGCCCTCATGAGATGGACCTCGAGGCCGGAAAGATTTCACTGAAATCCCCGATCGGCGCCGCCCTGATGGGCAAGAAAGTCGGAGAAATAGCCGAGGTCCGGGTCCCCTCCGGAACCCTGCGCCTGAGAATCGAAAGCATCACTCTCGACTAGGGTGACACGGAGCGTTCCTGGACAGTCCTTGAATACTTTGATGAAGATGTCAGGTCAAGGCCTGGGGTTGTTCGTCTCTATATGCTTTTGGTGCGCTCCCAGACATCTCCTTTACAGTGCCGGACGAAGCGGAAGTCACAGCAGTCGCCGCCCTGACAAAGAGTCTTTGTGCGGATGAAATCGATATTGTGTAAATTGCCAAAGTTGATAATGTCGCTGTGGCAGAACATGGGACCGAAGCGCTCCAGGACACCGTGCTTGGAGAATATATACTTGTACAGGCACTCCAGCGTCTCAAAGTGGTAGTACTCTTTGGGATCTTCCGGATGCCAGACGTAATTCCAACCCTTTCCGGAACCGTACTTGAAGCCCAGAGGAATAATCTTACGCATCACAGTCATGAAGAAGGGCAACTTGGAAAGCTTTCGGTACATCTCAGGAGTGAGGGCCGCCCACATGTGTGTGGAAATCATCTCAAAGGCCTCTTCGTCCGTCTTTCCGCTACGCTTAAGGACATCGTCAATGGCGATCGTCGAAAGGATATTACAAAGGTGGCTGTAGTTCCCTTTGTCCTCGTGATCACGCTCTTCCTCGATGAGTTCTTTCATCCGTGCCAGGATTTCCTTCTGGACGGCCGGGTCAAGTTTCCCGTAAAGAACGGCGTATCGGCCGTTCTTTATCATATTCAAAGGCTCGTATATTTTCTTCATTTGATTGCCATTACGCAAAGCCAGTTCCTAGATTCCTCTCGATTGATGGTGATGTCACGGAATCCTGCCGTCGTGAGATGGGCCTCCAGTTCGTCGGGGGTGTAAGTGTGCATCCCCTCGATCATTTTCTCCCATTTCTCATTGTTGCCGGAAAGTCCGTCGTCCTCATTGACGATGAGGAACTTGCCACCCGAAACCAGGACGCGACGCACCTCTTCGAAGCTCCTTACGATGTCCGGCCAGAAATAAACTGTCTCGAAAGCGGTTGCCATAACGAAGGTATCGTCTTTGAAGGGAAGGCTCGCTACGCTTGCCTCGAGCACTTCGCAACGAGACTTCAGGATGAAGTCGGCATTGACCTTCCGGGATTTCTCCACGGAGACAGGAGAATGGTCCACGCCGGTCACCTTGGCGCGAAGGCTCCGGTCCATCAGGCGGGTGAGGTTAGCCCCGCCGCCGCAGCCGATGTCGATAATCTCCCCGTCAGCGGGGACGTTGGCGAGGTCCAGGCCCCAGGATGCCATCGCCGCATGGGTTCCACCATTCATCCCGGCCACCATCAAATGGCCCCAGAAGCCTTCAGGCTTCCGTGTGTTGCTGAATATCTTAGATAAAAGTCCCATGGCTATTTCTCCTTACAAACCTTCACGGAGTCAAAGGCCATCCGTAGCGCCAACACGAACATCATCGGCATGATAAGGAGCTGTACCGGGTTGAAAGCGTCGAATAGTTCGCTCATGTGCAGAAGCGTGAACAGAGCGATGAAGCATGCCAGAGCGGCATTGATAATCCTCGCGGTCTTCCCTCCATATAACATGAGAAGGATGCCGACGACCGGCAAATCAGCATCATATTTCTCCATCCTATTACTTCTAACCTCACGGGCGATGTCACGCGTTGTCGTCTCCCTGAAGCCCTCCTTCAAGAAGAGCCTCTTAGATACGGACAAAAACCGTTTCCGCATGTCATCTTTTAGTGTCTGCATATAGAATACTGTTCTCTTTTCGAGAACGAAGGTATACAATCCTTCCAACAACCCCAATCCCTATTTATGGCTATTTTAGCGGTAAAGGCTAAAACAAAGGATTCACTATAGTGATATTAAAAAAAGTCCTACCATCCGTGAATCTGGAAGCACAGGCCGACGTTAATCCCCAGATTAGGGACCATCCTCGCGTGATACGCGCTTATGGCATTGTCGAACGAGTGGCGAATTCAACCACATTCAGACATCCTTCCCCAGGATCAAAGGAAGTCTGGGCTTTTATCATATGGGGGAACAGTAATAATGATATCAGGAAGCATGTATAACTCTCATACAAACTTGCCGATCATCTTAAGGAAACGCTTATCGTTCATCCGCTCGTCTGTGACATATTCGCCGTCACAGAAAAACGCATAGGTGGTAATGGGTGTCGGAGCGTTCCGGGCCTCCTCTTTGCTTTGCGGATGAATCGCCTTGAACGTGACACCTCATGTCATTGTTGTTTGAGTTGTTTGATAATATCGTCCAGCATCCCGAAAAGACCCGGCACGGTTTCAGGCGTGACGCTCTCGCAGAGAACCGCCTTTCCGACAGTCTCAGGGACATCTGTCAACTTCTTTTGAAGCTCACGTCCCTTCTTCGTGAGCTTAACGATCATCTGGCGCGCGTCCTTCTTGCCCTGGCCTCGAGTCACGACACCTTCCGCCTCCATCCTTTTCAGCAGAGGGGTGACGGTGTTGGTTTCCAACATAAGCCGTCTGGCTATGTCGTTCACCGGCCGCTCATCCTTCTCCCATAGTACTAGAAGCGCCAAGTATTGAGGATACGTTAGTCCGAACTTACTCAATATCGGATAGTAAGCCTGTGTGATGAGTCGTGACGCTGTGTACAGCCTAAAGCAGAGTTGGTTCTCTAGTTTGAACTTTTCTTCCATTATAACATCTCCACAATGTCCTTCTCAAAAGACGCCGGTTCCGCCGTCGGGGCAAAACGCTTGATGAGAGTGCCGTCGCGGTTGATCAGGAACTTGGTGAAGTTCCAAAGGATATCGCTTTCGTTCTTCGCGCTCTTGCTGAGCCCTTTCAGCATCGCCCGGGTCGCTTTTCCTTTGAGACCTTTATAGTCTTCGGCGGGGGCAACGGATTTGAGATAAGTGTAAACCGGTGACTCATCAGGACCGTTCACGTCGATTTTCCTCATCAGTTGGAAGGTGACGCCATGATTGATACGGCAGAACTCGGCTATCTCCTCGTCGCTGCCCGGCTCCTGATGGGCGAACTGGTCGCATGGGAATCCCACGATTGCCAATCCCCTATCCTTATATTTCTGATACAAGGCTTCCAGACCATCGTACTGCGGGGTAAAGCCGCATTTTGACGCGGTGTTTACAATCAAGAGCACTTTCCCTTCGAACTGGGCGAAATCAAATTCAAGGCCCTTGTTGTCGAGAGCCTTGAAGTCATAAATCTTTGCCATATTACAGCTGCTTTACAAGCCAGTTCTGATAACCGATCTTCTCAATGAGTTCAAGCTGCTCCTCGTCCCAGTACAGGTCCTCCTCCTCGTCCAGAAGATAGGCCTTGGTCAGGTCGTAGGTGGTAGGGTCACCGGCCAGGGCAGGCATGGCTTTGTAGAGTGTCTCCACTCCTTCCTTCTGAAGTATGAGGTCGGCCTGGATATAGGTCTTGGGATCTTCGATCAGTTTAGTCTCATTGGCGACTTTCACTTCGGGAACATGACCGAGGTCAAGCAGACGGTCGGCATATTTTTCAACCCAAGCCATTTCCTCGGCATAGTGGCTGATGTATTTCTCGCCAAGTTTCGTGAAGCCCTGGCTCTTGAATAGTTGTCCTTGCATCTTGTGCACGAAAGCGCTGCCGGCAAGCTCGTTGATGATCATCTGGGAGATCTGGAGAGTATTAGTAAAATCCATGATGGTTTGTGTATTAATTGTTGTTTATATCGTTCACGATACAAATATACGACATTATTTTTATATCGCAAGCGATATTTTAAAAAAATGAAAATTCTTTGTAAATTAGCGAAGATGGATACCAGACATATCATTCTTCACAAGAAGCGCTTCCACGAACTGACCGTGGACGAGCTGTATGAGCTCTTAAGGATACGTTCCGAAGTCTTCGTTGTAGAGCAAGATTGTGTCTATCAAGACATGGATGGGGATGATCAGGTATCCATACACCTTTGGCTGACAATTGATGACAGGGTCGTGGCGCTATGCCGCGTCTGCCCGGCCGGCACACACATGGATGAGGTCTCCATTGGCCGGGTAATCACGACCATCCGCGGCAAGGGTTACGGGAAGCGAATCATGTTGGAAGGGATCAAAATCGCGAGGGAGTATTTCGGAGCGGAACGGATTGATATCGAAGCCCAGGAATATGCCCGGGGATTTTACGAGCAGACAGGCTTCCGCCAGTCCTCGGAGCCGTTTATCCTGGACGGCATCCCACATATCAAAATGACCTGGGAGCCATGAGGACTGGAATCATCATTTTACTGACATTCCTCGCGTCCCTGAGCTATGTCGCATGGCATCTGTGGCGGATCACTCCAGGAGGGCTGCCAGTCAAACTGACGGTTATCGGACTATTCCTGCTTTGGATGGTACTGGCTTTCGCCAACATGGGTCTAAGCGAAAAAGTGTCCATTTGGATGGCTTCCGACATGGCCGATGTGGGATATCCCTGGATAATAGCTTTCCTTTACCTATCGCTCGTCTTTATCCTCGCGGATATCTTAATCCTCTGCAAGGCTCTGCCCAAATCTCTTCTCTCAAACAGCATGACCGGATTGTCCTGCGTCATCGGCATTGTCTCGATCATTCTGATCTCCGGAGGCATCCACTACCGACACAAATACCGCGAGGAACTGACCGTTCACACCGACAAGCCTCTGGAGAAGCCGCTAACAGTCGTCCTGGCCAGTGATCTTCATGTTGGATACGGGAACCGCCGGGCTGAACTCTCCCGATGGATTGACCTCATCAATGCCGAGCATCCTGACCTGGTCCTGTTCTGCGGTGACATCGTGGACATGAGCTTGAGACCAATACTCGAAGGAAGTTACGCTGAAGAGTTCCGCCGACTGGAAGCCCCCGTCTTCGCCGTCCTTGGCAATCATGAGTATTACGGAGACGAGAAAGGTTGCGAACGGTTCTATGCCGACGCCGGGATAACCCTGTTGAAGGACTCCGTGGCCTGCTTTAAGGGACTGGATATCATCGGCCGCGATGACCGCGGCAACCGGAGCCGTAGATCACTGTCTGAACTCGCCGGGTCACTCCGGGGATTCACCCTCTTGCTGGATCACCAACCATACCACCTGGAAGATGCTGAAAAGGCCGGCATTGACTTCCAGTTCAGCGGTCATACCCACCATGGACAGGTCTGGCCCCTATCATGGGTTACAGACACCATTTTCGAGAAAGCCCACGGATACTATTCCCGTGGCGAGACACAATACTATGTGAGTTCCGGACTCGGCATCTGGGGACCGAGAATCCGAATCGGGACGCGCTCTGAGTACCTTATCCTTCGTATAGAAAGCGAATCTTCTCTGTACCCCCCTTCCCCTCACAGAAGTATCATAAAGCCGGTTCATTCTTTTTTACAAAAAGAAAAGCCTTCGGACGAGTAATCTTTTGACTTTAATGATTATTTTCGCGCCGCGATTCTAGAAAGAGGAGGACCATGAGGATTCTATTCGTATGCAATAACGCTTTCAACAAAGGCAACGGGATAACGACTTCCATACGCGCCACCATGAGTGGTTTACGTGACAAAGGGCACGATGTAAGGCTCATGGCCACCTCTAATCCGGACCCGGACGGGCTGCATCCAGATTATCCCCTGAAGCATTTCAAATTCCCCGTCTTTGAGCCGATAATAAGGGCTAACGGATTCGCCTACGCGAAGATAGACCGCCGGATAATCCGGGAGGCTGTCCGCTGGGCGGATGTGGTTCATCTGGAAGAGGCGTTTCCCTTACAATATGCTGTGGTGAGAATCGCCAAAGAGGAAGGAAAGCCCTGCGTGGCCACCTACCACCTTTATCCGCACAATATCCTGGCCAATCTGGGCTTCGGCAAAAACAACATACTCGCGGCTCCTATCCAGAAATACTGGAACCGTATGGTATTCAACCACTGCGCGGATATTCAATGCCCTACGGAGGTGGTCAAGGACTATCTGGTGGAAAGCGGCGCGAAGGCGCGCCTCCATGTTATTCACAATGGTATAGAGATTCCGGATCTCCCCATCCAAGGGACTGAGGTGATGAGCGACGTTCCTGTCGATATCATGGTTGTCGGCCGCTTCTCCAATGAGAAATCGCCCGAAACCGTCCTAGATGCAATGCGTCACAGCGCCCATGCCGGCCGCATACGCCTGATCTTCGCCGGGAAGGGGCCAAAGGAGAAGAAGTACCGGAAGATGGCCGCGCGACTCATGGCGGACGGAGTGCTGAGACATGAGCCTCTGTTCGGATTCCACAAGCAAGAGGAATTGGCTTCCCTGGAGAGAAAGGCATATTTGTACGTTCATTGCGCCTGGGTGGAAGTGGAGGGGCTTTCCTGCCTTGAGGCCACCAGGGAGGGTCTAGTTCCGGTGATAGGGGAAGGTTCCTTGATCGGGACATCCGGCTTCGCGCTCTGTCCGGAAAGCCTTTACCCCGCGGGAGACAGCAGGGAACTTGCCCGGCGGATAGACTGGTGGATCGAGCATCCCGGGGAGAGGAACCGCATGTCCGTTGAATACGCCGCCGCGGCTCGTGAATATGCCCTTGAAAAATCCATTGACGACCTTGTCAAAATGTACCTGAACGCTATCAATGCGTAAGCTTCCCATCATACTGATCGCCTTTCTTTCAATTGTATCATGCTCCACAGCGAGGTACGCTATGGGGCCTGACTCTCCCAGCATAAAGTCCATCCCGGGGCTCATGGGGTCGGTGGAGACCGTTGAGTATCCAACCGCTGAAAGGGGGCTTTCTAAGCGCCGCATCGTGGCCTATCTTCCGGCGTCATACCATCAGGATTCGCTAAGACGGTATCCGGTCATGTATCTTCTCCACGGAGCCCGGGGAAACGAGATAACCTGGCAGGAAAGAGGAAAGGCCTTCAACGGTCTGGATTCACTGGTCACAGAAGGGAAAGCGAAGGAATTCATATTGGTGCTTCCCAATGTCAACAATTACTTTGGAGACAAAGACTACAAGAACGGCCACGCCGTGAACGCCGTCCGAGCGTTCTGGACGGTTGACGGAGTGGTTGAGAAACTGTTTGTGGAAGAGGTTGTCGCGCTGACGGACAGCGTTTTCCGCACAATCCCCGAGAAAGAGGCCCGCGCGATCGCCGGAATGTCCAGCGGAGCGCTGCAGAGCGTCTACATATCCGCGAACCACCCGGACGTCTTTGGTTATGTGGGAGCCTTCTCCCCTTATTATTATCCTCCGATATCTGTCGCCGGAAACATGGATTTCTATGGCCGGATATGGCCAAAGCTCCGACGCCAGTTCGCGGCGGCCCCTCCAGTGAGCTACGATATCATGATAGGAAACAAGGATTTTTTCTATCCGCACATCCGCGCCATTGACCGGAAATTCACGGAGAGCGGCTTCAATCATCGATTCACCGTGATCCCCGACGGCCACCTGTGGACAGCCTGGCACGCTTTCTTCATGCGGTTCTCCTCCACTGTTTTCAAATAGTCCCGTCCTCAAGGAATATCACAATAGCCAGGGACGCGGGATTATTCTGTCTGTCTCCATCGCTTCAGCATGGGGAAAAAGCCCCGCATCATTTCGATATATCGCTCACGTGTAATAGGTTCCGGCATATTCTTGTTCACCTCATCCACAAACCGGGAGCAATGCTCAATCATCTCGTCCATGGTACAGTCCTGCAGGAACTTACCGCCCTCATAGCAATACCGGCAGTAGTCAAAATTGACACTGCCATCGGCGTTGGTCCCGCAGTCCTCCTTGCGGATAAGCGGCATCCCGCAGCTCTGGCAGAACTGGGGGAGCTGGCCGGGAGCGAAATCCTTCTCTTTAGGCGGGAAGGTGGCCTCGTATGACTCGAACGCGTCAGGGTTCATGTCGGCCACGAAATATCCTTTCGGCGGACAATAGGTGGCTTCTGTGACACCGTTTGCCTCAAGCCATCCGGGGATTAGCTCCTGTGCCAGGAAATACGGTACCTCGGCGTCGGCGGGTTCGGCGTGATAATGAATTTTCATCTTGCTGGCAAGGTCAAAGCCGGCGTGTTTGTAGAAATCGATATTACCCTCCATGCAGAGGAAGCCGACACCCATCCCCCGGGCTTTCTCAAGCGCGTGGTTCAGCAACAGAAGCCCGTAACCCTTCCGCTTGTAGTCCGGATGTATGCTGATGGGACCGAAGGTCCATGATGACTTGCGGGAGCCGTCAGGAAGTGTCAATTCGGCCTTGGAGAACATCACGTGGCCTATTATCTTCCCGCCCTCTTCCATCACGAGATCCAGCTCAGGAATGAAATCAGGGTTCACGCGGTACCGGTTCAACACAAAATGCTCCGAGCAGCCGGGGCGATAGATATTCCAGAAAGCCTCCCGAGTCAGGCACTCCACCTCTCGATAGTCTTCAGGTGTTTCAAGTCTGATATTCATCGTTTCTTTAATAGATTAACCCACACACCGACAGTTTCCTCAATGAAGCCCCGATAGGTCGTACATGATTCCGAATGAGATGAGTTTCTTGTTGGCCTTGATGGTCCAGCGAGAATCCGGAGCTCTGCCGCCGAAGCCGTTATTCATGCCGACAGTGAAGTGGAAGTTTTCCACGCGGAAACTTCCGGCCAAGCCCCAGACCATACCGAAAGCGCCTGTTCCCAGGTTCGCGGTCATCTCCAACCAGTCTAAGGGTTGAACGCCCATGCCAGCTCGGGCTTCCCAATATGGCATCCACTGATAGGAAGTGTAGTTACCCGTGACGCCCACTGAAAGCCTGTCATAGAAAGGCATGGCGTATCGCGCGGCCGCGTTCGCCGAAAGGGGCACTCTTTTCCATTTCCATAGTTTCTTGGAAGGAGTGAGTTCCAGAGAATTGAGAGCATCGTCCTTCAACCGCGACAACTGTGATTTGAGGCCTTCCTTATTCATCTCATCGAGGGATAGATCATTGAAAAGGGTAAGGTCCACGCTCCCTGAAGACGTGGCCGCGTTGCCGTAGCGCCACAGGATTCCGCCAAGATCCAACACTGAGGCAGAGAGTTCGAGTCCATCTACCGGCGCGTAATTTATTCCCAAGTCAAGAGCCGCCCCACCACCTGACGGAGGGCTACCTGGCGCTCTCCGGGCGATTGTCCTCCAATCCAGGTAACCGTCATCCCCCGCCGATATCTTGTACATCTTATCGGTTAGATTTAGCTCGGCTTCAATCTCGGCCAGACTTGTCTGGTCATTCATTGTCAAATTCAAACGAGTGACATTGTAGTCCACCCCGTAAAAGCCTGCCAGCAGTTTCAAGCGGCCGCCCAATGAGAGCTTTTCTCCAAGGCGGCGGGAATAGCCGTAGGCCAATTCCATGTACAGTTCAGCCTCCCCCCTGAGACGGGATGGCCGAGTCGAATCAAAAGTACCGGTTTTAAGGAACATGAAGGGCTCTCCTGGGAAGGAAAGACCTATGACTCCCCGCGCGTTCAACTCGAAAGTATGCATCGCCTCACCGCGCCTCAATCCGTAAGAGATAACGTTTAGATTCAAATTCTTAAGAATGTAGTTATCACTGTGGAAACGGTCGCGGGCCTCATCGGATGATACCGATGAATGCAGGTATGACACCAGTTTGCCATCTCCCTGGGGATAAAGGAATGTGGATAGGCCGAAATTCCGGTAATCCTGAATCATAAGCCCGCCGGCCCCGATAAATCCGTTTTCAGGAACCAAGGCAGGATTATAACGGTAGGACATCAGGGAACTCCTGAGGAAAAAACCATCCTGAAAGGACTGGGCGAGCGCTGAAACGGCGGCACCAGCGATCAGCGCCATGGAAATAAACAGTCTTTTACTCATGGTTATCCAGTGTTATTCCACCAACAACTGTAATGGAAGATGATCTGATATATACACCCTGTTTAGTTGACAGAGGGGTCGACGCGAAACGATCGACGCCTTTTGCGGACACTTTGAAACTGATACTGTTGATGTCTGGAATGGTTCCTTGCAGAGCTTCCACCTCAAGTTCCACGGGTGTCACAGATGGCGATTCCATCGAACCGGCAGCCAGATGGACTGAACCGGTGATGACAATATTCGTGTCTTCCACATTATCGCTATTCTCCCCTGAGGCTGGTTTCAGCGTCTTGATGTCATCAATGCTGATATCAAGAGGAAGAGTGTTCTCCAACTCAAGTTTGGCCACGCATTTCTTTAGATCGTACTTCCCCAGCGGGACGGAAAGCTTGTTGATTGGAATCCGAAGACTATAATCGAACAAAGGGCCAACCCCCAGATGGGTGCGGTGCAGACCTGTGAAGATGAAATTCTGGTCGTCGGAGGAAGTGAGGTATCCGTTCGGATTGCCCGGAAGATCCATCTTCAGGTTCTCGATCCTAAAACCGGAAATACAATCGGTGCCGGGAATATCAACACTAGCCAACAATGTATTACCCTTATTGGTGAAGGAGGGAGACAGCACTACCCCTTCAAGAGACTTCTCATACGACCAGTCGTCCCCATAGCGGTAGGCTTTGATTGTTCCCTGAAGGGCGATGCCATCATTAAACAAAGGATTCTTAGCGGTGATTCTCAACGTCTGATCTTGACATGTCATGCCCAAGATGTTCAGTATGAGAGCGATTCCAGAGGGGCCCCCGTAACGGTCGCCGCAATCCCATGTGTACGGATTATCAGGATCAGCGGTTTTGAGCATCGTCTCATACGTGTTGACACTGTAAATCTCGCTTTCTGTCTCGGCCAGCAAATAACCGTTCTCATCGGTCTTGATCAAGCCCTCGAAAATTGGAATCTGATCCAACACAAGGTCGAGGGTGAAAGGACCGACACTACCGACAGGCACGGTTATACGATCTTGGAAGAGTGTTATTTCATTGTCCAGGCTATTTAGAAAGCCGTTGGACATCTCGTATTCCGAATTCACACATCCGGTCAGAAACAGCGCCCCCGCCATAACGAGAAGCGTGATTGTTCTAATTTTATTTGACACTTCCATCATTTAACGAAGAGTTCTCACAAAAATCGGATAGCTCACATATTACCCCAACACCACGTCAAGCACCATCATCATGGCAAAGCCCAGGGCGAATCCTATTGTCCCGATGTTGGAATGCTTGCCCTGGGAATATTCAGGAACCAGTTCTTCCACAACGACATAGAGCATGGCGCCCGCCGCGAAAGCCAGCATGTACGGCATGATACCAAGAATGGATGTGGCGAGCAGCAGTACAAGCGCTCCGCCGAGAGGCTCGACAATTCCGCTCAACGCGCCTATTCCGAAAGATCTCCAGCGGCTGTTGCCTTCCGCCATCAAAGGCATCGAGACAATAGCCCCTTCCGGGATGTTCTGGATAGCGATACCGAGCGCCAATGCCAGAGCCCCGGCCATTGTGAAATCAGCGGTCAGGGCTCCGGCTATAGCGACTCCCACCGCCATTCCCTCCGGGAAATTATGGATCGTGACGGCAAGGGCAAGCTTGGCGGTGCGGGACATACGGCTCTTCGGTCCTTCAGCCTCTCCGTACGCGTGAATATGCGGAGTAATATAATCAATGAGCAGCAGGAAGGCGAAACCGGCCAGCAAACCGATGACCGGTGCCACGACAGCCGATGTCCCCTCTCCCATCTCCATGGCGGGAATAAGCAGCGACCACACGGAGGCCGCCACCATGACACCGGACGCGAAGCCCAGCAGCGCTTTTTGGAGGGGCGCCGGCATATCCCGTTTCATGAAGAACACGAAAGCGGATCCCATGGCGGTTCCCAAGAACGGGATCATCAATGCCGCTAACACCGGACTCATGGCGCGAAGGATAACACGTGTTAACTATATCGCCTGGATCAGCTTGGCGTCAGGAACGTTCTTGAGCTGGGTGGCGGCGTCGCCGACGACAACGATAACCATGTTGTCAGTGTTGAGATACTCAGCCGCCTTGGCCTTGATCTCATCGAGAGTCATCGCGCTCACCACAGCCTCCTCATTGGCGACATAGTCGTCAGGCAGGCTGTAGTTCCTGATCTTGGAAAGCATATTCACGAGGCTGGCGGATGTCTCGAAGGTTGAGGCGTTTGACCTGAGCATTGAGGCCTTCACGCCGTCGAGTTTCTCCTGTGTGTACTCGTCGCCGAAGTTGTTGATGATCTCCTTGAACAGGGCGACGGACTCCTTGGTCGAGCTGCCCTGGACGCTGGAGGCCGCATGGAAGTAACCGGTCTCGAGATTGGTGGTGAACCCGGAACTGGCCCCATAGGTGTAACCCCTCTGGAGACGGAGCACCTCGAAGAGACGTCCGGCGGAACCGGCGCCGAGCTTCTGGTTGAGAACATCGAGCTCATGGTACTGAGGATCGCTGATCTTCATTCCGGGACCGATGAGGTAGATATAAGACTGCTTCGAGCCAGGGAAATCGATGAAGTATGTGCCAGGAGCGGCGCTCTCCCCTACTTTGACCTCGGGGACCTCCACCTCAGGACCCTCCCATCCCTCAAGGACGGCGAGAGCCTTCTTGAGTGTAGGGAGATCGATGTCACCCGCGATGTCGATGTGGGTGTTCTTCGGGGTGAGAGTGGCGTAATAAGCCTTGATGTCATCCATAGTGATGGCGTCGATGCTCTCATTGGTTGTGAAGTCAGTGAATATGCAGTCCCCGAGCCAGAGCTTAATGGCGGCCCTGGTACCCAGGGAAGTAATGCTGGTGTGGGCGTTCTGGATAGAAGATTTCTCTACCTTCACGGCGCGGTTGAAAGCGGCCTCATCGAACTTAGGCTTCGTGATCATCTCGTGAACGATGCCCATCACCTCGGGAAGGTTCTTCGAGAGCGTACTGACGCTGATGTTGGTGGACTTGGTGCCGCCGCTGACACGGGCGCTGGCGCCGAGCTTCCTGAGAGCCTGCTCGAGCTCCACGGCGGTGTGCTCGGATGTGCCCTCGTTCATCATGCTAGCGTTAATTGACGCGGTGCCCCTCTTGCCGGCCGGATCGAGGATTGAACCACCGTCGATGGCGATGGTGAGGTTGACCATAGGAATCTCGTTCTGGGTGATACCGGCTACCTCGATACCGTTGGAAAGGGTGGTTCTCCAGATGGTGGGAATATTGGTCTTGGGAGTGTTCGGCAGATAGTCCGGCTCGACACTGCGGTCAATCTTGGAAGGAGTGCGCTCGTAATCGTCGTCAACGATCGCTCCGGCGGCGCTCTTCATGGTCTGCTTGCTCTGGTCCTCCATAACGAGCTTGGCGGGCTCGCTGCCCTCGATGGAGAGCTCGACCTGCCCTTGAGGGACAGCGACAACGGCAACATAGTTCTGGTCCTTGATGTACTTGTTGTAAACCCTCATCACGTCCTCGGAAGTGACCTTGTTGAAGTCCTCGATGTCATCAAGGAACTTGTCGGCCTTGCCGTAGAACTCCTTGCTCCTCGCGAGCATCTGGGCCTTGCCCAGCACGCTGCCGAGCCTACGGTACGCCGAGGTCTCGTTCTCAGCCTTCAGGGTGGCGAGCTCCTCCTCATCCACACCGTTCTCCTCGAAGTCGGCGAAGGCCTGGTCGACAGCGGCCATGATCTGGTCGATATCCACGCCCGGATAGGCGGTGGCGCTGATGGTTATCTGGCCGGCGCTCTCCAAAGCTCCGTTGAAAGCGTTGGCGCGGGGAGCGAGATTCTTCTCCACGATATTCTTGTAGAGAGGAGAATTCTTGCCACGGCCGAAGAGGCTGCAGAAAGCGTCGAGGGCCGCCTCGTCGTCGTTGCCCTCGGCCACGCCTGACCAGGCGATATTGACAGCCGGCATCTTCGCGAACTGATCCTCGTAGTAAAGACTCTTGGTCTCGTCGAGTTTGACATCCCAGACGGCGGGCTTATCCACCGGATGGCTGGGGATCTCGGCGAAGTACTTCTCGATGAGCGCCTTAACCTCCTTGGGGTCGAAATCACCGGCGATGCAGAGGGTGGCGTTGGAAGGGACATAATATGTCCTGTAGAACTCTTTCACATCCTCGATGGTCGCGGACTTGATGTCCTCGAACTCCCCGATCACAGTCCAACTGTAGGGATGCCTCTTCGGGAAGAAGTTCTTGCACATAACATCATCCATCATGCCGAAAGCGTTGTTCACCTCAGTCTGGCGCTTCTCGTTGCAGATGACATCAATCTCCCTCTCGAGACCGCTCTGCGTCACGGTGTTGATGAAATAGCCCATACGGTCGGACTCCATCCAGATAATTTTCTCGAGAGCGTTGCGCGGCACACACTCGTAATAGACCGTGTAGTCGTTGGATGTGCCACCGTTGAAGGTGCCGCCCATGTCGGATATCTTGTTGAAGAAAGCGTTGCGCGGAAGGTTCTCCGAGCGCTGGAAGAGCATATGCTCGAAGAAGTGGGCGAATCCGGTCTTGCCTTCCTTCTCGCGGGCGCTGCCCACATGGAAAGCGATGGCCTGAGCGACGATAGGATCGCTGTGATCCTCATGAAGCACCACCTTTAGTCCATTGTCAAGGGTGTACTCCTCGTAGTCGATACGCGCGATATCGCTCTTGTCTTTCTTGCAAGACGTGAAAGCGGCAAACGCGGTGATGACGACCACAATTGTCATGATAGTCTTTCTCATAATGAATATTGAATAAATGGATATAGCTCGTTTTATAAGGGAATGCTAATATAATGATTTCCGGATTATACACCAATCGCGGACGGGATTCTCGATGTGGTCTCACCGTCAAGCCGGGAGAGGGTTGAGGCGTCCAGGGAGACAGCGCGGCTAGTGCCCAAACGCTCGGTCGAGTAGTCATACTCCGACCCGTTCACGCTGTGAGGAATTGTGAATATCGCGATCATGAACACCACCGCGAGAGTGACAACCCACTTGTTATGTTTCCATCTCGACGTCGCTAAGGCGACAACGAAGAGCAGGAATGACAGGAGTGTCTTGTTGTCAGTAAGGTCGGTTCCGAACGGGAATCCGGTCCACCATGGGCCGAAAGCGACATGCTGGACGAGAGGACCGAATATGAAACCACCGATGAACAAAGTCCCGGCGGTGATTATCAGCCAACGCCGGTAATTCCCGCCCGTAATCACCATAAGCAAGGTATAAACAGCGAACAGCATGGCCGCGAACATGAGCAAGATATGCGGCAACAGGATTCCCGCGGGGACATCATTCCGGAACCGGATGATTATCGGCCCGTCGGCGGGATAGTCATTACCCTCTACTGTTATGTGATACAACAATTTCCCGGCGACTGGTTGTACAGGCAACGCGGCCTGAAGCGCGTTGTCTTTCCAGACGAAATCCACCGTGGTGTAGTCATCCTCGGTCGGATACCGACGGTAACTCATCCTCGCGTCGGTGTCTGACGGTAGACCCTTAAGTGTCACGACCTGA
>CADBRH010000039.1 GCA_902797035.1 uncultured Bacteroidia bacterium
CTGACGCCATATCTTAAGATTGAAATCCATATCCGGTTATTCTTTGTAGTTTCTGGTTTTGACTTCGATAAACTCGTATTTGAGAGGTTCCTTGTGGAGTTCGGGCTCCTTATCCTCGCCCTTGTACTCCCAGGCGGCGACATACATGTAGTTGGCGTCGTCCCTCTTTGCCTCGCCCTCCTCGGTCTGGCTCTCCTCGCGGAAGTGGCCGCCGCAGGACTCGTTCCTGTTAAGGGCGTCACGGGCCATGAGCTCGCCAATCTCGAAGAAGTCCTCGAGCCTGAGGGCTTTCTCAAGTTCCTGGTTGAACTCACCCTGCTCACCGGGGACACATACATCCTCGTAGAACTCTTTCTTGAGTTCCTTTATCTCGGATATTGCTTTCTTCAGGCCTTCCTCATTACGGGCCATGCCAACATAATTCCACATTATGTTTCCGAGTTTCTTGTGGATGGAATCGACAGTACGTTTCCCCTTAATGGCGAATAACTTGTCGATCCTGGCCTGGACAGCCTTCTCGGCCTCGTCGAAAGCGGGATCGTTGATGTCGGTCTTAGGCTCGGCGAACTTGTTGGAAAGGTAGTCGGCTATGGTCACAGGAAGCACGAAATAACCATCGGCGAGACCCTGCATGAGGGCTGAGGCTCCGAGGCGGTTGCCGCCGTGATCCGAGAAGTTGGCCTCCCCGATGGCGTACAGGCCGGGGATTGTAGTCTGGAGATCGTAGTCAACCCATATTCCTCCCATGGTGTAGTGGATGGCGGGATAGATCATCATAGGCTCCTCCCAGGGGCTGACATTGTTGATCTTGTAGTACATGTCGAAAAGGTTGCCGTAGCGCTCCTGAACCCTTTGGTGACCGAGCCTCTTGATGGCGTCCGCGAAATCAAGGAACACGGCGAGACCTGTCTCATTGACTCCGAAGCCGGCGTCGCACCTCTCCTTGGCGGCCCTGGAAGCCACATCGCGGGGAACCAGGTTACCGAAAGCGGGATAACGGCGCTCGAGATAGTAGTCACGGTCCTCCTCGGCTATCTGGGAAGGCTTTATCTCCTTCTTGCGGAGTTTGATTACATCCTCCATCTTCTTGGGAACCCAGATGCGGCCGTCGTTACGGAGCGACTCGGACATGAGGGTCAGCTTGCACTGCTGCTCCCCGTGAACGGGAATACAGGTGGGATGGATCTGGGCGAAGCAGGGATTGGCGAAATAAGCGCCTTTCTTGTAGCACTGCCAGGCGGCGGACCCGTTGCTGTTCATGGCGTTGGTCGAGAGGAAATAGGCGTTACCGTAACCTCCGGTGGCGATCACCACGGCATGGGCCCCGAATCTCTCGAGTTTTCCTGTAACGAGATTACGGGCGATGATACCCTTAGCCTGGCCGTTGATGACCACGAGGTCAAGCATCTCATGACGAGGGTAACTCTTTACTGTTCCAGCCGCCACTTGACGGTTCAAAGCGGCATAGGCTCCGAGAAGAAGCTGCTGGCCGGTTTGGCCGCGGGCATAGAATGTACGGCTGACCTGGACACCACCGAAAGAGCGGTTGGCAAGGTATCCGCCATACTCGCGGGCGAAAGGAACTCCCTGAGCGACGCACTGGTCTATGATGGCCGAACTTACCTCGGCGAGACGATAGACATTGGCCTCGCGGCTACGGTAGTCTCCTCCTTTTATCGTGTCATAGAAAAGACGATAGACGGCGTCGTTGTCATTCTGGTAATTCTTGGCGGCGTTGATACCTCCCTGGGCGGCAATGGAGTGCGCCCTTCTGGGGGAGTCGCTGATACAGAAAACCTTGACATTATAGCCCAACTCACCGAGAGAGGCGGCCGCGGAGGCTCCCCCCAGTCCGGTGCCGACTACTATGATCTCAAGTTTTCTCCTGTTGTTGGGATTGACTAGACGAAGTTCCGACTTGCGTTTGGTCCATTTCTCGGCCAAAGGCCCGTCCGGAATCTTGGAGATTAATTTTTCGGCCATATTTCAGTTATTAATGATTAGCGTTTTAGGAACAGTCTGCAATTTTAATGATTTTTATCGTATTAAACAATTCAAGAGACCACTTTCGGCAGTTTGCGGAGATACATCATCCTGTATTTCCTGTACACTCTCTTTATGAACCGGTCGTACCTTGAAGGGGACATTGATCTCGAGAAATTGTTGTCAATATACTTCTCTACCTCCGCGCACTCATCGACACATCCTTTCTCAAAACCGTATATTCCCTTGATAACCAATGATTGACTACAAATCTGAGCCTCGTCGCCTCCTTTATATTCCTTCATGAAGGACGGGATATGGTCGCTCCCGAACACTTTCAAAGGAATATATACACTCGTGGCAGGGCAACCCAAGACGGTCCACGCCACCGTCTGTGAAGGTTCCTCTTCGGGAGCGATACCCTCGAAAACTATCGCGGATGAGGATATCTCCCTGATTATAGGTCTTCCTGAACGGGATATACTGTTTATCAGTTCTTTATGTCCGGTTGTGGATATATCCAGACCCTTCATTATCCCGACAGCCTTCTCGAATCTGTCAACTCCCTTCCTGTCCTCAGGCCGGCCGCTTCTCGTGAAATTGGTCACAACCATATAACCTCCCGGCTCATTATCCACGTCATACCTGCGGTAGGAATGGTTGTTCACCTCATAATAAGCGGCTTCTCCCTTGGCGTCTATTATCCCGAAATTGGCCTCCACTCCCCAAGGTTTCGGCAAAGAATCAAGAAAACGCTCGAAATCCCTAAGATCGGCGCACCGGCCCAGAGCCATGAACATAAGGACTCCCTCCTTATCCATTTGGGAATCAGGGACATCATCGTCCTTAAGGTCATAAGTGGCGGTATTCATTATACAGAATCCGGCCGAATTGTGCCCTGACCATACCTCTCCTCCCTTGGATGAAGAGTTCACGAGCCCGATGAAATTATAGACCGGTCCCTCGAACCATCGCATCCTGTTGTTAAGCTCGTCAGTGTCCCTGTGTTTAAGCATGACAGGGCGGCCGTCCTGACGAGCCTTTCCGGATATTATCACGGATGTGCAGCAGAAAACATTAGCGGGAAGAGCCAGCGCCACCGCTATCAATAACACTTTAAAATAACGTCCCATTCTCTGTCTTGTTAACTTCAAGCTCGGCGTCCATCCCGAGGTGACGGTAAGCCATCTCAGTGGCTATCCTTCCGCGCTGGGTACGCACGATGAAACCCTCTTTGATAAGGAAAGGCTCATACACCTCCTCGTATGTTCCCTGATCCTCACTGATAGCGGTGGCTATGGTGTTGGCGCCGACCGGTCCTCCTTTGAAAGTGGAGATTATTGTTCTTAATATCTTGTTGTCAATCGAGTCGAGTCCTCTCGTGTCTATCTTGAGTTTGTTAAGGGCGTACTTCGCTATCTCTATGTCGATGTGACCGTCCCCCATCACCTGGGCGAAATCACGCACCCTCTTAAGCAACGCGTTGGCTATACGAGGAGTCCCGCGGCTGCGCAAAGCTATCTCCCTCGAAGCCTCGTCATCAATCGTCACTTTCAGGATCCTCGAGCTTCTCTTCACTATCTTCACAAGATCCGCGGTATCGTAATACTCTAAAGGACAAGTGATTCCAAACCTTTCTCTGAGAGGGGCGGTGAGAAGTCCGCTCCTTGTCGTGGCCCCGACGAGAGTGAAAGGATTGAGGGATATCCTGACAGACCTGGCGCCAGGGCCCTTGTCTATCATTATGTCGATCACGTAATCCTCCATGGCGGAGTAAAGGTACTCCTCGACCTCGGGGGAAAGGCGGTGGATCTCGTCTATGAAAAGTACATCTCCTGTCTCGAGGGAAGTCAACAGTCCCGCTAGATCCCCTGGTTTGTCAAGTACCGGGCCGGACGTCACTTTCATGTTCACCCCCATCTCATTGGCTATGATGTGGGCGAGAGTTGTCTTCCCAAGGCCGGGAGGGCCATGGAACAGCGTGTGGTCTAGGGCCTCGCCCCTCATTTTGGCCGCTTTTATGTAGATGTTGAGGTTGGAGACTATCTCCTTCTGGCCGGTGAAATCTTCAAGCTCCCTCGGACGGATAATTCCGTCCAAATCCTTATCTTTGTAAGCGTTTGTGTCGCGAGGATCGAAATCTGTCATCAGAGGTTCAATTACTCAATACAAAGATATTGATATTTTTTATAAGATTTGATGGTTTAATATAAGTTGTTGAAATGTTGAAAACATATTCAATTCTTTAATAATCAATCTAATATACTATTCATTTTATAAGTGTAAGGTTGTTTTTGAGGATTTGAGAGAATGTTGATAACCCGCCGCTAGTCCGGTGTCCACAGAACAAATCCTTTTTTCAACACTGTTTTCAACAGGTTTTCAACACGCTTTTTCCATAAATGTTGATAAGTTCAAAAACAGGAAATAAACTGTCACTTCTTCTGTCGGAAAGGAACGAGGTTTACTGCAAGGGACTCTTTCTTTCCGCCCGTTGGTTCGTCCTCTGCCAGGTGGCTGTTGGCGGGACACATGTCGTCCTGATGCCGGACAAGGAAAGCGCCGAGTACTGCGCCTCGGATCTTTACAGTCTTGTCGATGGGGATATAGTGTTTTTCCTTCCCGACAGCGGGAAAGCTGTGGAAAAAAGCAATTTCAAGTCGTCCGTCGGAGTTCAGAGAACCTCCGCTATCGGTGAGTTGATATCAAACCGTGATAATTCCGGGAGACTCTTTATAGTGACTTATCCCGAGGCCCTGAAGGAAAAGACCCGTCCGGTCTCCGAGATAGAGAAATCCGTTCTGAAGATCCGCGAGGGACAGGAGATATCTCATGATCAAATCATGGAAACACTTGTGTCCAAAGGGTTTGAGAAAACTGATTTTGTGTCTGCCCCGGGACAGTTCTCGATAAGGGGATCGATAATAGACGTTTTCTCATATTCATACAATTACCCTTTCAGGTTGTCTTTCTTCGGCGACGAGGTGGAGTCCATCCATGTATTTGACTGCGACACACAACTTTCGAAAGAGAAAAAGGAAGAGGTGGATATATTCCCGGATCTCGCTGGAGAGGAAGGAGGGTTTGTGAATGTGTGGGATTTGTTTCCGGAAGGGACCGTTGTCTGGGCAGACTCCTCCGACATGTACAGGAAGGAGGATTTCTTCAAGGAGTTGAATCCTTTCAAGAAGGTCTTTATTGATGTTCCCCTCGAGGTTGACAACGATGAGGTAATAAAGTTCGATATATCCCCGCAGCCTGTTTTCAACAAGAATTTCGAGTTGCTCTCCGCGGATATAGGGAAGAATATCGAGAGAGGTTACAAGGTCTATATATTCAGTGACAAGAAGTCCCAGACGGACCGTCTCGAGTCAATCCTCAGGGAAAGCAAAGGCTTGATGCCGGAATTTGTCCAGGGTAAGAATATCCACGCCGGCTTCATAGACAACGAGGATAGGATTTGCTGCTATTCAGATCATGAGATTTTCGACCGTTTTCACAGGGTAAGCGTAAGGAGGACAGTAGAGAAAAGCGAGAGATTGACCCTTAATGAGTTAACCGCTTTCAATATTGGTGATTACGTTGTGCATATCGATCACGGGGTCGGGGTTTTCGGCGGTCTTGTCAGGATGTTCGACGACAAGGGCAGGGCCAGGGAGGTGGTCAAACTGATGTACAAGGACGGGGACGTGGTGTTCGTGTCGGTTCATTCCTTAAACAAGATATCCCGTTTCCGCTCCAAAGACGGAGAGCCGCCAAAAATCAATAAACTCGGCTCAAAGTCGTGGCAGACCCTTAAGACAAGCGCCAAGTCGAGGATAAAAGATATAGCCAAGGATCTTATCCAACTGTACGCCAAGCGAAAGGCCTCTAAAGGGTTCGCTTTCTCCCCGGACAGCTACCTTCAAGAGGAACTAGAGTCGTCTTTTATGTATGAGGATACGCCTGATCAGGAGACAGCCACGAGGGCTGTTAAAAGGGATATGGAAGATTCCAGCCCCATGGACAGGTTAATTTGCGGCGACGTGGGTTTCGGGAAGACAGAGATAGCTATAAGGGCCGCTTTCAAGGCTGTCACTGACGGCAAGCAGGTGGCCGTTCTGGTGCCAACCACCATACTAGCCCTTCAGCATTACACGACATTCTCCTCACGCCTTAAAGATTTCCCCTGTTCTGTTGATTATGTAAGCAGGTTAAGGACAGCCAAGGAAATCTCCTCGGTCAGGGATAGGTTGAGGGAGGGGACTCTCGACATAGTGATAGGTACTCACAAGATGCTAGGGAAAGGATTCGAGTTCAAAGACTTGGGTCTTCTAGTGATAGACGAGGAACAGAAGTTTGGGGTGTCCTCGAAGGAAAGGCTGCGTCAATTGAAGTCGTCCGTGGATACTTTGACTTTGACGGCCACCCCTATTCCGAGAACACTTCAATTCTCCCTTTTGGGGGCCAGGGACCTTTCTATAATAAACACCCCTCCCCCGAACAGGATCCCAACCCAGACAGAGATAATCCTTTTCGACGAGGCCGAGATAAAAAGCATAATCAATTACGAGTTGGCTCGTGGAGGGCAGATATTCTTCCTGCACAACAAGGTTGAGGAACTTCCTTCCATCCACGAGATACTTCATCGCCTGAATCCCGACATGAAGATTTGTGTAGCTCATGGTCAGATGGAGGCGAAAGAGTTGGAGAACAGGATGTTGGACTTCATCAGGGGGGACTATGACATGCTCCTTTGCACCACCATCATAGAGAACGGCCTGGATATCCCGAACGCCAACACCATCATAATCAACCAGGCGCAGAATATCGGTCTGAGCGACCTTCATCAGCTCCGTGGCCGCGTGGGACGCTCCAACAGGCGGGCTTTCTGTTATCTGATTGTGCCGCCCCTTATCTCTATCACAGAGGACGCCAGGAGAAGGCTGAAAGCCATAGAGGAGTTCTCGGATCTCGGGAGCGGGTTCAACATAGCAATGCAGGATCTGGACATCCGCGGCGCCGGCAACCTTCTCGGGGCGGAGCAGAGCGGTTTCATCATGGATATGGGTTACGAGACTTACCAGAAGATTCTCGCCGAGGCGATGGAGGAACTTGGTGTCGAGACCGGAATATCGTCTGGCAAGGGAGATGAGGCGTTATCCGTCGACTGCTCTGTCGAGACGGACCAGATAGCCATGATCCCCGACTCATATATTGACATAACCGCCGAGAAGATAAGGATTTACAAGCAACTCGACAATCTTTCTAATGACAAGGATATAGATCGTTTGAGAGAGAGCCTGAAAGACAGGTTCGGGATTTTGCCGCCAGAGGCGGAGAATCTTTTCGATGTGGTCAAGATAAGGAATCTTGGAGGAAGGCTCGGTTTCGAGAAAATAATCATTAAGAACGGGATGATGATATTGTTCTTCATATCCAATCCTATGTCCCCGTATTACAAGACTAAGGTTTTCGCCGGCGTGCTGTCAAGAATAAACGCCAACGAGAAGATTTTCGCCCTTAAGCAAACCGAGGGAAAACTGAAGATTGTGTCGCGGGGGATTGACTCGCTTCCGGTCGCTCTCGCCACTTTGCGGAAATTAAACTGAATAAGCTGATTATGCCGAATCTTTTAATCGAGATTGGAAACACCGCATTGAAAGCGGCCTGGGCCGAGGGAAAAACTCTTGGTAAGACATTCCGCTACCAGGGAGAGAAAATGTTCGGATTCATAGACTCTCTCGTCGAGCGTGAGAAACCGTCGGTTATGGTGATATCCTCCACGATAGACATCGACGAAGAGGAGGAGAGAAGACTTGGCTCCAAATGCGGGAAACTTGTGATCCTAGACAAGAACCATACGGAAACGGCTGTTTCTCATGGTATTCCCGAGTATCTCCCGTCAGACAGGGTGGCGTCGGTCATAGCCGCCAGGGACATGTTCAGGGGATCCGGAGTGATGGTGTTCGACTTCGGGGCCACGCTCACTATCGACATTCTCGGCGTTGACGGTGAGTACGAGGGCGGCAATATATCCCCAGGGTGTCGTACAAGGTTCAAAGCCATAAATCGCTACTCAAGGAGACTGCCGCTTGTGTATATTCCCTCAAATGTCAGAGACACAGGAGATTCTCTTGTCTCTTCGATAGAATCGGGCGTTATTGGCGGCATAATGTTTGAAATACAGGGCTACTTGTCGTTATTTCCCGAAAAAATAGCGGTTTTTACGGGCGGAGACGCTTTATATTTTGCAAAAAAAATGAAAAACTCCATCTTTGTAGTCTGCAATCTTGTGTTGATGGGGTTGGCTTTAATAGCGGACGATTATGTTTAGAGGAAAGATAAGGATTATACTCACAGGCCTGGTTCTGGTTTTATGCGCTCTCCCGTCGAGGGCCCAGAACGAGGCGTATGGAGCCTTTTCCCCCTATTCCATGTACGGAGTGGGTGACATATCCAAGTTCGGCACGGCTTACAACAAAAGCATGGGAGGCGTCGGGATCGCCACGCGGGACAAGAGGAATATCAATATTCTCAACCCCGCCGCTGTCACCGAGAGGGATGTCCAGTCGTTCATGCTTGATTTCAGTCTCGCCCAGGGCAACAGGTATTACGCCCAAGGAGACATGCGTAGCGCCAACAACACATTCAACGTCAACAACATAATCATCTCTTTCCCTGTCTGGAAGTCTTTGGCGATGTACGCCGGTCTCATGCCTTTCAGCGACATCGGCTACAAGACGTCGGCTTGGGTCAAGGACCAGGCGACCATAGCGAGGGCAGGAGCGATACTCAACACGGTTGAGGGTTACGGAGGATTGTCACAGATAGTCTTCGGCGCGGGATTCTCCCCGTTCAAGGGTTTCTCCATAGGCGGAGAGGTGGATTATGTTTTCGGGAACCTCCACAAAGACAACACTTTCGAGATTTCGGAATCGTCTTTCAGAAGCATTGAGAGCGGTTATACCCTCGGCCTTAACGCTTTCACGGGGAAGGTCGGGGCCCAGTACGCGTTCCCTATCTCCAACAGCGCCTCAGTTGTTGTCGGAGCAACCTACAGGTTCTCCGCCGACCTTAAGGGCACAGTTGACAGGTTCGAGATCCAGACCATATCCTCGATCAATGACTCCACCCCTTCCCCGAGGACATATTCCGAGGTTTTGAAAAAGGGCGACGTGAGGCTTGTCGGGGAGGCGGGTTTCGGGATAGCCCTGAAAGGCGGGGACAAATGGACCGCCGAGGTCAATTACCTCCGCTCCGACTGGACATCGAGCGGAATGGACAAGGTGACCGGTTTCGCCAATGTCGGCAACGCCGTTTTCAGCGCCACGACATCCCAGTCCGTCAGGTTCGGAATGTCGTATGTACCCAACCGCAATGACATCAGATATTACCGGAAGAAAATAAACTACAGGGCTGGAACTTATTGGGATCAAGCGTATTGCGCTATCGATGGAACCAACCTTCACGCATTTGGTCTGACTTTTGGAGCGACCTTCCCGGTATACAGGCTGAGCAACGGTATCACGTTCGGTGTGGATATAGGCCAGAGGGGGTCGATGAAGGGTAGCATGGTTAGAGAGAGATACATCAATTTCAACCTTGGACTGAATATACACGACATATGGTTCATTAAGACCAGATACGAGTAACGATATAAACTAAATAAAAGATAAAGACCATGAAAAAGATCACTCTTGTACTGCTGGCTTTGGCGATGGCGTTCGGGGCAAAGGTCTCGGCGCAGGGTAAATTCGGTGCCGACAGCGCCGAGTGTGTTAAGTACCTTTCCTATTATCAAGAGTACTACAAGCAGAAGAATTATGATGACGCTCTCCCCAACTGGAGAAAGGCCATGAAGCTCTGCCCTCCTACAGCGAGCCAGAACATGCTTCTCAACGGAATGACCCTTCTCGGAAGAGAAATCAATAAGACAAAGGACGCCGCTGCCCGGGCAGCCCTCGTGGATTCCCTTTTGAGCCTCAACGACCTCAGGGCCCAGTACTATCCTAAGTATGCCGTGGCGGCCTTGAACACCAAGGGTCAATACATGACTCAGTTCTACAAGGATCCCAAGGCGCTATATGACGGTCTGGGAGTGATCGTGGCCACCAACAAGGAGCAGACTAAGCCCAGTCTCCTGCTTCTTCAGCTTAACTCGGCGATCGACCTCTTCAAGGCCGACAAGCTTGGCGCCGAGGATGTTATCAATACCTACCAGAACGCTATAGCCCTGTTGGGCAAGACTGAGCAGACCGAGGATGTCACGAAGGCCAAGGCTGACATAGAGGGCCTGTTCATCACCAGCCAGGTGGCGAGCTGCGACAACCTTATCGCCCTGTTCACCCCTCGTTACGAGGCCGATCCTGACAACATCGACCTTATCACCAACATCGTGAAGATGATGGGTAACACCGAGGGTTGCCAGAACAACGACCTCTTCCTCAAGGCCGTGACCAAGATGCACGCCAACGAGCCTTCGGCCGCTTCCGCGTACTATCTTTATAAGCTTCACGCCGCCAAGGACGAGACCTCGACCGCCGTCAAGTATCTCGAGGAGGCTCTGAACTTCGGAGACCTAGACACGCAGACCAAAGCCAATTATCAGCTGGAGCTCGCCGCTTTCGCGCTCAAGAATAACATGTACGCCAAGGCGTTCGGCGCCGCCCAGAAGGCCGCTGAGTTCGATCCCGCCAACCAGGGCAAGGCCTACTACATAATCGGTACTATCTGGGGGTCTGTCAGCTGCGGAGGCAACGAGGTTGAGAGAAGGGCCAAGTACTGGGTGGCGGTGGACTACCTGCAGAAGGCTAAGGCCGCCGATGAGTCCCTCACCGCTGACTGCAACAAACTCATAGGCCAGTACAGCGTGTACTACCCGCAGAAGGCTGAGGCGTTCATGTATGACGTTGTGGACGGCCAGTCCTACACCGTCAATTGCGGAGGAATGCGCGCCACCACAACCGTAAGGACCCAGAAGTAGCCAGAAGTAGTAAGTACCAGGGTTGAAAAGCCTGACACATACGATTTCGATGATTGCAACCGCCGCCGCGGTTGCTTTCATCTTCTTTTCCTGCAACAAAAAGCTTTCGGAGGCGGCGAGGCTCGATCTCTCCCAGACACCCGTCCAGACTGTTGACAGCCTTTTCATGGTCCAGACAAGGAATGGCGGTTTGAGGATGAGAGTCGAGGCTGACGTGATGGAGAGGTACGACAATGACACATGCTCCTTCGAGCTGTTTCCCAGTGGCCTGCATGTGTTCGCGTATTCGGAGGACGACATGCTCGAGACGGTGCTGCACTCCAACAACGCAAAGCACTTCAAGTCGAAGACGAGTGACGAGGAATACTGGTCCGCGTTCGGCGACGTTACCGTCCAGAACATAGTCAACCGGCAAACCCTTGAGACCGACACCCTATACTGGGACCAGGCCAGTCAGGAGATTTACACCGACTGCTATGTGAGAATGTACACCGAGGACGATTTCATGCAGGGCTACGGGATGCGCTCCGACGAGATGGCCAGAAACTGCATCCTTTACAGGCCGTTCAACAGCTATGTCTATGTGCTTCAGGACTCGACTAAGGTGGTGATAGATTCTGTCAACTTTATAGGGCCTTTACTCAAAAAAAGATGATTAATTGAATAAAAATCACTATCTTCGCACCCCAATACGGATTAGAGTAGTATTTAGAAAAAAGATAAGAAATGGCGATTCTTCAGAAAACCCGTGAAAAGGCCGGACTCGCGGTGTCCGTAATCATCGCGCTGGCTCTCTTGTCATTTATCATTGATCCCGGCACTTTGGAGTCCGCTTTCCAGATGATGTCGTCAAAGAACAATGTGGGAGAAATCAACGGTAAGGCCGTGTCCTATGTCGATTTCCAGCAGGACATCGACAACTTCACCACTATCAACGAGATAGTGACAGGGAACACGGCGCAGAACGATCAACAGCAACAGCAAATCCGCGACGCCGCCTGGCAGAGCCTTCTGGACAAGTATCTGTTCGTCAAGAAGGCCAACGAGGCCGGTATCAGGGTCGGGGACGAGGAGATGAAAGCTCTTCTCGCCGGAGATATCGTTTCTCCAATCATCGCCCAGAACCCCGCGTTTGTGGATGAGACCGGAACGTTCTCTCCCGCCGCCCTTCAGAACTTCATCAACAGCATCCCCTCGGATAATACCGGTAGGCTCGCCGCTTATTGGAACTATCTCCAGAATACCGTCCGCTCACAGCAGTATTACACCAAGTACGGGTCTCTTTTCACCAACAGCAACATCCAGAGCCCTCTCATGGCCCGCAAGGCCATTGAGGAGAACAACGAGACCTCCAATGTGGACTTTGTCCTGGTTCCTCTCGCCTACGCTACCGACACCACAATCAAGGTCAGCGCCGCCGAGATCAAGAAATACTACGAGGATCACAAGCACCTGTTCCAGCAGGGCGCCACAAGGGATATGGAATATGTCGTTTTCGAGGTGAAGCCCTCCGAGTCTGACATCGCCGCCGCCAACGAGGCGATCGATAACCTCCACGATGAGTTCGCCCAGACCGACGCCATGAAGTCCTTCCTCGCGAAGAACTCCGAGAGGCCTCTTGACGAGTATTGGTACAAGGACGGTGAGCTCAACGTGGTCAACACCGACATCAACGATTTCGTGTTCGGCAACGCCGCCGGCACCTCTCCTGTCGTCAAGGACAACAACAACGTGTTCTACGCCGCCAGGATTATGGATTCCGCCAATATTCCCGACTCCGTTTATGTCAGGCATATCCTTCTCGCCGGGACCAATCAGACCCAGCTGGCCGACAGCCTTCTCGGCGTTCTCGGTAAGGGTGAGAGTTTCTCCAATCTCGCCGCCTCGTATTCGGCCGACAACCAGTCAGCCATGGACGGGGAACTGGGCAACCTCGGCTGGATGACCCAGAATTACATGGTGAACGGATTCGCCCCTATTTTCACCGCCCAGGTCAAGAAGCCATTCATCCTCAAGACCCAGTACGGGACACACATCGTCGAGGTCACCAACAGGACCGCCCCCGTCGCCAAAAAGCAGGTGGCCATCCTTCAGAAGACTTCCCTCGCCAGCAACGAGACATTCAATGAGTATTACGCCCAGGCCAGCAAGTTCGCAAACCTCGCCGCCGGCGGTTACCAGGATTATCTCGCCGCCGTGGATTCTTGCGGGACATATTCTCACCCTATGAACGGTGTTCTCGAGAGCACTTCCAGCTACGGCGCCATCGATCAGGCCAAGGAGGTCACAAGGTGGGTCTTCGACAATAAGGTCGGAAAAGTTTCACCCATTATCACTGTGAATAACAACTACTTCTTCGTGGCTACCGTTAAGGGTATCCACAAAGAGGGCACGGCCACGCTTGCCGAGGTCAGCCCCATGATCAACCAGCAGCTCTACGGCGACAAGTCCAGCGCCAAGGCCGCCGAGGAGATCGCCGCCAAGATCGCCGGGCTGGACGACCTTCAGGTCATCGCCGACACTCTTCACAGTGTGATAAGCTCCGGCGTGGATGTGAGGTTCGCCTCCCTGACCGGACAGGGTCTTGATCCCAAGTTCATCGGAGCGGTCGTCGTGGCCCCCGTGGGCCAGATCAGCGGCCCCGTCCCCGGAACCATCGGGACTTATGTGTTCAAGGTCAATTCCCGTGAGGCAGAGTCCTTCTACACCGAGGAGGACGCCAAGAATTACCTCGCCCAGATGAACTCCTACGCTTCGCAGATGGTTCTTCCCGCGATGATGCAGGAGGCCGGCGTCAAGGACAACAGGGCCCGTTTCTTCTAGCGTAGAGACCAATTGAAAACAAACAGGCTGACCGTAATGGCCAGCCTGTTTTGTTTATTTTCCCGAGAGGGGTTACTCGTCCTCGGTGAAGATCTTCACGATAGCCTCGAGTTTTTCCCTCAAGCGAGCGGTGTCAATACTTTCCGTAAGCCCCTCAAGGCCTTTCTTGATATTCTCGACGCTTTTCCGCAAAGACGCCGTGTCGATGTTGTCGATCATCTCGTTGATGGTCTCGGGAATCTTCTCAAGAACCCCTCCAACCGTTTCTGTTGCCCCGGAAATCTCTTTCTCAAGCACCATGGCCCCGTAGCGGCCGGTCGCTTTCATGACTTGGATTTTCTCGGCGGCGGAGTAGGAGTCGTAGTTCTCCTGAATCTCCGCCATGATGGTGTCGTACTCCTCTTTAGACTTGGTCCAATCATCCTCGTTGTAGTTCTTGTATTCTTTCTCTGTAGCATCGACAAACTTGTCGAGACGATCGGGAAGACTTATCGTCGCGGCGCAGCCAAAAGCTAACATCATAGCCGCGCAAAACGCTGTCAGTGTGGAGTTTCTCATCTTGATATACTATTACACGTTAAACAGAAAATGCATAATGTCCCCGTCTTGGACGACGTATTCCTTGCCTTCCGTGGCAAGTTTTCCCGCTGCCCTCGCCGCGCTCTCACCCCCAAGGCTCACATAGTCATCGTATTTGATAACCTCGGCCCTGATGAAGCCTTTCTCGAAGTCGGTGTGGATGACTCCGGCGGCTTTTGGAGCCTTGTCTCCCTCGTGGATGGTCCACGCCCTGCACTCGTCGGCGCCGGCGGTGAAGAAAGTCCTCAGCCCGAGGAGATGATAGGCGCCTTGGATGAGCCTGACCACGCCGGACTCTTTCAATCCCATCTCCTCTAGGAACATCTGTCTGTCCTCATAGCTTTCCATCTCGGCGATCTCTGATTCAGTTTTAGCCGAGATGACTAGTATCTCGGCGTTCTCGTCTTTGACGGCATCCCTCACGGCGTCGACATATTTGTTGCCAGCCACCGCTGAGGCGTCATCGACGTTACAAACGTACATTACCGGCTTGTTGGTGAGAAGGTATAGGTCCCTCGCGAGGGTAGCCTCCTCCTCGTTCACCAGCCCTACGGTCCTGCACGACCTCCCCTGCAGGAGAGCCTCTTTGTAACGTAGCAGCAGGTCAACCAGTTTCTTGGCGTTCTTATCCCCTCCTGTGGTGGCCTGCTTCATTGATTTGGCGAGTCTTGACTCGACAGTCTCCAGATCCTTGATCTGCAGCTCCAGGTCAACCACCTCCTTGTCCCTGACGGGATCGACGCTTCCGTCCACATGGACGACGTTACCGTCGTCAAAACAGCGCAGCACATGAAGGATGGCGTCTGTTTCCCTGATGTTCGCCAGAAATTGGTTGCCCAACCCTTCTCCCTTACTCGCGCCCTTGACAAGTCCGGCGATGTCCACGATATCCACAGTGGCCGGGACGACGCTTTTCGGCTTGCACATGTCGGCGAGTATCTCAAGCCTTCTGTCCGGCACGTTCGTCGATCCCAGATTGGGCTCGATCGTGCAGAAAGGGAAATTGGCGCTCTGGGCTTTTCCGGAGCTGACACAGTTGAAAAGGGTTGATTTGCCGACATTCGGAAGTCCGACTATTCCGCATTTAAGGGACATATCGTGTTGGTTTAGAGGTTCAATCAAAAATTCTTGAGGACAAAGATACGAATCATAAGAAAATGTTCTTTTGTTTATGATCATTTTTTCCGTTTCCTATCCCCATCTTGGATGTCGTTCATTAAAAAGGTCAATCCGTGTTCCAGAGTTTTCTTGTTGCCGCTGTCCTTCTTTTTCCGCCAGTTCCAGCGGTGGGGGATTCCACGCTGCTGATGTTCTGGAACATCGAGAACTTCTTCGGCTGGAAGGCCGAGGCTATGGAAAACAAATATTGGACCCGAAGGAAATACTCCCGGAAATGCCAGGCGTTCTCCAAGGCCGTTCTTTGGATATCTGACGAATCGGGCCGCCCTCCGGACTTGATCGGGTTGGCGGAAGTGGAGGACAGGAAGGTCGTCGAGTCTTTGTTGAAAGAGACCCCTTTGAGGCGCCTCGGGTATGGGATAGTCCACTATGACTCGCCGGATCCAAGAGGAATAGATGTCGCCCTGTTGTTTCGTAAAGACAGGTTGAGATTATTATATTCCAAGCCTTTACGAATAAACGGTGTCGTCACAAGGGATATTCTTCTGGCTGGTTTCGAACGGGCTGGCGGGGACTCTCTGGCTGTTCTCGTCAATCACCATCCCTCCAAGTACGGGGAAGACTCCTCATGGAGAAGGAGGGCCGCGATGTCGAGGCTTCGCTCGGCCACAGACTCTTTGATGGCGGCCGGCGACAGGAAAATAGTCGCCATGGGGGATTTCAACGACACGCCGGAATCGACCCTGGAATATTCAAGAATTATGGTGAATCTCGCCGCGCCGCTCTCCCGCAAGGGGATGGGCACGATAAAATACGCCGGAAGGTGGGAGATGATAGACATGTTCTTTATCTCTCCTCTTGTCGCCTCGGCGAATCCGGGAGCGGAGATGAGGATAGAGAGAATCCCCTTCCTTATGGTCAGGGACAACGCCCACTCAGGGGAGAAGCCGCTGAGGACATTCGCTGGCCCGAGATACATCGGCGGAGTCAGCGATCATTGCCCGATAACCCTAGTTATTAGATAATAATTTATTATTTTTGTGAGAACGGGTTGATAGTATTAACGCTCTAATCACATATTTATTGAAATGAAAACCAAAATCAGGGAAAAATTCAAAACTATTTTCGGCTCGCGCGGCGAAGTGTTCGCTTCCGCCGGACGAGTGAACCTTATCGGGGAACACACTGATTATAACGGTGGTTATGTGTTCCCAGGCGCTATCGATCGAGGGATCATGGCGGAGATCAAGGTGAACGGGTCAAACAAGGTGAGGGCGTTCTCGCTCGACTATGACGAGTATGTGGAGTTCGGGCTGGCCGAGGAGGACAAGCCGGATCAGCAATGGGCGAGATATATCTTCGGAGTCTGCAGGGAGACGGTCAAGAGGGGCGGCAAAGTCGAGGGGTTCGACTGCGTGTTCGCCGGAGATGTGCCGCTCGGCGCCGGACTATCCTCTTCCGCGGCCCTTGAGAGCACGTTCGCTTTCGCCATTAACGAGATTTTCGGCAACGGTATCGACAAATTCACGCTCGCGAGGATCGGCCAAAGCACCGAGCATAACTATTGCGGGGTCAAATGCGGCATCATGGATCAGTTCGCCTCCATCTTCGGAAAGAAGGGCTGTCTGATCCGCCTTAATTGCAAGACCCTTGAATACAAGTACTTCCCCTTCAATCCGGAGGGCTACAAGGTCGTCCTGATCGACTCTTGCGTCAAGCATGAGCTCGCCTCCTCGGCTTATAACAAAAGACGCGAGTCATGCGAGAACGCGGCGGCGGCCATAAAGAAAAACCACCCTGAGGTTGATTTCCTCTCCGACGCGAAGCGTGTTTGGCTTGAGGAGGTCCGAGATGAGATCCCCGAGGAGGATTTTCTCAGGGCCGAATATGTCATCGGCGAGGTCCAGAGGGTTCTCGACGTTTGCGACGCCCTTGAAAGGAATGACTATGAGACAGTCGGCGAGATGATGTACCAGACCCACTTCGGCATGAGCAAGCTTTACGAGGTGAGTTGCCCCGAGCTGGACTTCCTCAACAAGCTGGCCCGCAAATGCGACGTGACCGGATCCCGTGTCATGGGAGGAGGTTTCGGAGGCTGCACGATCAACTTGGTCAAGGAGGAACTCTACGAAGGTTTCATCGCCGCCGTGAAAGAGAGATTCCCAGCCGAGTTCGGCCACGATGTCAAGATCTACGATGTCGTGATCAGCGACGGCGCGAGAAAGGTGGAGTGATTTTAATATCAACGGGATATGGCGAGTCAAGTCAAACGCCTCGCGTTCAAGATGAAATTGAACGAGGGCTTCAAGGAAGAGTATAGGAAGCGTCACGCCGCCTTGTGGCCGGAGATGAGGAAAATGCTGAAAGACAGCGGAGTGGGCAACTATTCGATATTCCTGGACGAGGAGACGAACATTCTTTTCGCCTATCAGGAGGTCACCGGGGAAGGCGGGTCCCAGGATCTCGGGACAGAGGAGATTGTCAAGAAATGGTGGGACTACATGGCCGACATCATGGAGGTCAACCCGGACAATTCCCCCGTCTCCATCCCCTTGGAGGAGATGTTCTACATGGAATAGCCGGCCTTACCTGAAGAAACGGGCGATCCAGTCCTGATCTATGACAGGGAAGCCGCCCGAAGGCTTTATCGAAGGGTTGCGCCGGAGGATTCCGGCGCAATCCTCATATACATTGAAACCTACCTGGACGCCATGCATGGCGCCGCCAGAGGGGTACGTGAAAGTCAGCTCGTTGTCCGGACCGTCGATCCGGAAAAACTTGAAAGGAGCCTCCAGGACATCTTTCCCGCCTTCTTTTCCCGCGAGTTCCATCTTTGTCACGTATTTGCACATCTCTACCGCCATGTCGTCAAGCCCGGCGTCGACGATGTTGACTTTCTCTATAAGCGATCCGGCGTCCTCCACCCGTCTGAACACATATCCCTCAAGGGTTCCGGCCACTTCGGCTAGGCTCGCCTCCACCAGCCTGACCTTATCTTCAGGCACTGAACCCTTGGGGAGCAGCCAGATCATGACCCTTTCCTCGGGGTCGTGGTAAATGGTTTGGCCCGAGGCGAGATTTGTCTTTCCGCAATGGGGACACTCCCAAAGGAATAAGGACCCGTCCTTGACCTTGGCTTTCAATTCAGGTTCCTCGCCCACATTGACTCCGCTGTAAACGGAGATATCGCTCGTCTCCCCACAGAAGGGGCAGACGGCTTTGACCGTCGTTCTCATTTCTTCCTTTTATCTATCCAAACCCAGAGGCGATACATCAGCCAGCCCCAGCCGATGAATAACACCACATGGACCCAATATGGCACTCCCGTCCGGTAAACCCCTTCTTTCTCGATATTCTCGTAACCGGGGATGTCGGCGTAGTAATACGCCCCTGCCCCGAAGTCATAGCCAGGGACTAGACCGAGCCGATGGCCCATTATCCACAAGGCGCAAACCAAAATGGCCACCACCACGAGGATCGTGACCATTTTGAATAGTTTCTCACGCCTTGAACCCACTATTTGAAGAGGTCGAGGACGGGAATGTCAAAGACCACTCCGGAGAGGAGGAACCAGACCGCGAAGAGAGTGAGGGCGATGTTGAACACCTGGCCGATGATGTAGAGCCAGAGAACCTTGCCGCCATGCATCTGCTTGGCCAGCTCCTTGAAATTGGTGTCCAGGCCTATGCTGGTGAAAGCCAGCACGAAACACCAGTTCTTATACTGGTCGAGAACCGTGTTGATCTCCTTGACGGAACCCGAGCCGAAGATAGGCTGGATCAGGAATGATGCGATCAGGGAGGCGGCGAAGAAACCTAGGATGAATTTCGGGAAGCGGGTCCAGATCTCGCTGGCGCCGACCTTCTTCTCGGAGGTTTTCTCCACTCTCGTGGCGAAGAAAACGGCCACGAAGAAGGCGATGAAGCCGATCAGGATGTTCTGGATGCTCTTCACGAGGACGGCCGCCTGCTCAGCCTCAGGTCCAAGGGCGTTACCGGCGAGAACCACGGCTCCGGTGGAGTCCACGGTGCCTCCGATCAGCGCTCCGCCCATGAGCTGGGTCATCCCGGCGGCCTTGATGATCATTGGCTCAAAGACCATCATGAGTATGGTGAAGATTATGGAGATCGAGATGGCTATGGAGAGATCGTCTTTCTTTGCCCCCGAGGCCGCTCCTGTGGCGATGGCGGCTGAGGTGCCGCAGACAGAGGTAGCCGAGGCCAGGGTGATCACCAGAGGCTTGTTGTCAATCTTAAGGACTTTTGTTCCAAGCCACCACATGAATATGATGACAACCGGAGTGACGATCCAGGCTATTCCCAGTCCATAAAGGCCGAACTTCGCGATGTTGGAGAACAGGACCGAGAAACCCATTATGACAAGCCCGGTCTTGATATAGAACTCGGTCTTGATGGCGGGTTTCAGCCAGTTGGGGACTCCTACCGTGTTGGAGATCAAAAGGCCGATCAAAAGCGCCCAGAAAGCCCATTCCAGATAACGGTTGAGGGTGAACTCGGCGCTGACCATGCGGACCACAAGGGCGATCACGAACAAGCAGATGAAGGCGGGGATATATTTCTTGATCTTCTCGCCTTGAAGTTTGACCCCGATGGAGAAGAGTATCCCGAGGGTAACGAAGGTGACAATCAGTTTGCGCCAGAAGACCCATGTCCCGAGCTGGGTTCCTAACGGGGTCGCTTTCGGGGCGGCTTCGCCAAGAGTCCAAGTCGAGAACTTCACCGCGGAGAAATCAAAAGCTTTGGTCAGGACGGCGACACAGGCGATGAGAATCACTATGAATCCCAGCCAAACGGCCTGCCAGTCCTCTTTCCCCCAGAAAGCGGGGACGGATTTTTGTTTTTCCATATTGTTAACCGGTAAAAGAATCCACTATCAGCAAAGATATGAAAAAATCATAAGGAAACATCGAAGATGAAACCGAAGTAGTCCTTGGCCGGCGCGGTTCCGGACGCGGTGAACACCCGTGACTTGTCCCATGAGTTCCGCGCGTACCTGACCCCGATTCTCGAGTTGTAAGGCAGCCACAGCAGGTTACCGAGACCGACTGTCAGATCAGCCCCGACGCTCGATACCATCTCGAAGTCCTTGCCTCCGGCCAGGTCGGCGAAAGGGGTCAGGATCAGGTTTTTGACATAGGCTACGGGGCATAGCCAGGAACAGTCGAGGTTGAGGAATGGGATCGCGTAATCGAGAGTGAGCTTGAATCTCTCGGGAGAGTTGGAATAGAAAACCGTCCTCAGGTTGGAGTCCGCGAATCCCCTCGGGATAAATGAGACCGCGTTGTCGTGATAGCTGAATGGCCCGCCCTTGATCTCTTTCCCGTATGTGGCGGATACTCTTAGCCCCTGGTTCTGGAGAAAACCGGGCAGGTAGCCGTAAACATAGAGATAAGCGGCGTCACCGTTGTATTCATTGAGACTCGGACGGACACGCAGTCCCAATTCGGCCCCTATCCCCAGACTCGGGTAAATCCGGGAAGGAGCCTTGTCCCTCATTACATATCCCCTGACCGAGAAGTCCAGGGTTTTCGAAGAGTACAGGCGGTCCTCCCCCACAGAGCCGACATCCACGGCTATTTCCCTCCCTTCCTCGCCTGGCTGGAGTTCCTTGATGATGACTTTCTTGTTGAATAAATCGTTGGTAATACGTAATTTGACTTGTGGCACAAGCCCTCGGGCAACTCCTCCCGAGCTGAAATTCAAGGGAACATAGGCTTTCACGGAACCCTCAAGGTAGGGGACTTCCCTGACCTCGCCGGAGGAATAATAGGAAACACTCCCTTTGGCCGGATTCCTCAACTGGACTTTGGTTATTTCCTTAGCCGCGCGGTCTCCGGCGTCGGCGGAGAACTCAATTACGGCAGGAAGGCCTTGATACAAGTATTTGATATGACCGGAATGCCTCCAGCTCTCTTTGTTCTCCGGATCTTTGTGGGCCCCGTAACCGACGAAGCCGTACCCATCGCCCACAAGGTTCTGTAACAGGACCGTGGCCCCGAGTGAGGCGGTCCTGTAATACTCGTCTCCGCTGAAATTGTCAATATTGTCGTAATTGAAGAATATAGGCGCCCAGGAGTGGATGGAGGGGGTTAATTTCCGGTATTTTCTTGGCTCGCTGAAAGTGGTTTCCGAATACTTCTTGAAAGAGTCCCATCCTTCCCCCGCGACTGCCTTCTCCTGCGCCGAGAGGGCGTCCGCGACAGGGTAAGAGTGAATGTCTCCGAAAGACACACGCCTCATCGGCAGGTCCTTTGCCGGAGTGAAGTAGATCATCCATCCGTCCTTATATGCCTCTGGTTTGTCCGAAGGGGCCAGGGCGCTGTAGAACAACGTGTCGGCGGCAGGGTTGAAAGCCGGCGAAGCGATCCCGTAACGAGTCTCCGTGACTTGGAAAAGGGTTTTCGATCCCATTTCCAGAAGGTACATCTCGTTCACTCCGGTCCTGTCGCAGACAAAGGTCAACCCTTCGCTTTTCCATGACCTCAGGCCGGAAAGCTCGACTGGTTTTGGCCCGATTATAACTTTCAGCGGATCAATGGAATATATCCCCATTCCGCTATCCGAGAGACCGGCGGTGAACAGGCGGTCCCCCACCCAGACCGGCTCGGTGAACTGAAGGGAATCCGGGGCCTGAACGGTCCTGACGACGGAGCCGTCCCCACTGTCAAGAATAACCACTCTTGAGCCTCCGTCGCTCGGGTACTCAATGGCGCAAACGAGTTTCCCGTCGGGAGATGGGGCCGGGTTGAAATAATTCCCCTTCCTGGTCAAATCCTTGACTTTAGAGGGGTTGTCGGTCTCAATGAATCGTATTCTGGACGCTCCCGCGAGGGACCATCTGATGTCCGGCGTCGTCTCCGACCACCATAGCCTCTCCCCGGTCTCATCATAGGTCAAGCCACTGACACGGGATGAGAACGGCCGGATTCTTTTCTCAGTGCCGGAGGGGGATAGCCTCACAAGCTCTCCGGAGACGGTCATCCCGGATTTCCTTGACCATATTCCCCCGTTAGCGTCCATCACCGTCCCGGAATACGCGGTGTGTCTCCAAGGTTTAACGGACACTCTTTCCGAGGGCATGAAAGGACCCCTGGCGGCCGCCTCTGCCGTCCAGATGTCACGATAACGCTCCTCAATCGCCCTGAAAGAGTCTTTAAGGCTCATCCCGCCGGATTTTTTCACTGTTTTTTCAAGAAGGAAGAATCCCCCGTCCCTCTTGACCGCCGAGAAATAATCCGAGGTGAAAAGCGGGTTGTCGAAGAACACCCTCATTCCGGAGACGAGCATGTATCCGGCCCTGTAATGATCAGGGGCGTAAAACTTCTCGGAGCCGATCGACCATTTCCAGTAATCCCGCCAATCACCGCTGTCAAAAGCCGGGGCCATATATGAGAGAAAAGACGCTTGGCGGCCCCTACCAGATTCTGTTAGAGCTGTTTCCGCCACGACAGCATCGCCCTCAAGAAGTGTCGGGCCAGGATACAATCCGGCCACAGCTCCGGCGAAAAACTCCCCGACCAGATACTTCATGATTTTGTTCCTGCCTCCGGCTCCGGCCTGCATCTGCGCGGCGTGCCTTCCCTCGTGGGCGGCGAGCAGTCTTTCCCATTTCACCGGTGTCGGGAAATACGGGTCAGGGAGAGTATAGATATCCATTCTCTTCGGCGCCCAGGTCACTGAAGCGTTGGGTACCGGATAGAAACTGTGAAGAACCACAGGCGTCCGACCCTTGTAATTCTCCCCTATCTCCATCCCCGACGACCAGCTCACCGCCACTTTCGCCTTTTCAAGCCATGACCCGTACACCCTTGCAAGCGAGTCCTCTCCGGAAGGGTAGATTAAAGTGAAGTTTCCAGAATCCATCCTTTCCCAACGGACTCTGCCCGGGTCGCTGCCCGTGAGGGAGAACTGGGCCCGTAGAACGCAGCATAAAAGCAGCAGCGGCAATATGAGAGAGATTCGTCTCATTTATGAGGCGAAGATAAAGATTTATGATAAGTTTTGAGTAAATTCGCACTAATAATCTTCTCGTGACAATGGATAAAAGAAGAATGTCCCCGCGATTCCTTACGGCGCTTCTTCTGGCCGTCCTTCTTCCCGCCTGCGCGGGGAGGAGCCGCCCGTCCTTAACGGCGGAGGAGCTTGGGGGAGCGATCCCTTTTCCGGCCGATCCGGTGGCGCCATCCATTATCACGAACCCATCGGAGATAAACGAGTATGTCGTCTCCCGTTTCTGGGACGCGTTCCTAGAGAAGCCACGAGGGTGTGATTCCACCTTGGTCAACGGGGTTCCGTCCGTTGAGGTCGAGGAGGCCCTCGGGCGCTATATCTCCTTGCTTGAGAATGTTATCGATGGAGACAAGGCCCGGGCCTTCATGGGCGGTTTCTTCGTGAAAGTTAGTGATTTCCAGTCGGCCAACCCCACCTCAAAAGTGTTCGGTTTCTTTGAGGATAAAACACGGGGGTACCTTAACGACCCGAATTCTCCTTTACGTGACGAGGATCTTTACTTTCCTTATGTCAAAGGCTTGTCTGAGTCCGGGTTTGTCGAAGAGGGGATGAGGAAGGTTTATTCCAGAGAAGCCGGGATGTGCTCGCTGAACCGGAAAGGCACCCCTGCGGCCGACATCGTCTTCACTTTGCTTGACGGCCGCCGGGCCACCCTTCACGGGATAGAGGCCGGTCACACGCTTCTCTTGTTTTCGAATCCCGGATGCGAGGCTTGCGACGAGTTGACCGGGCGTTTGGCGTCCGACAAGACTGTCGGGAGGCTGGTAGGGTCAGGCGAGCTTGCGGTTGTCAACCTCTACATAGACCTCGAGGTCGAGAAATGGAAGGCCCTCGCCGCGAAATACCCGAAAACGTGGCTCAACGGTCATGACCAGGACTATACCATCCGGAAAGATCTCACTTACAATGTGCGGGCGATCCCGTCCCTGTACCTTCTCGGCAAGGACAAGACGGTGATTCTGAAGGACGCTCCGATAGAGAAGGTTTTGCTGTATCTTGAGAATATATAAAACAAACGATATGGAAGTCACAAAAGAGAAATGGGGCCAGAGTCCCGCCGGGAAGGATATATTCCTTTACACCATCCGGAACGAGAGCGGGGCTTTCGTCAGGCTTTCAAGTGTGGGAGCCGGAATAGTCGGTATCGCCGTTCCTGACAAGGAGGGCAAGTTGGCGGACGTGGTTCTCGGCTACCCCGACGCGGCCAGTTATTTCGCCGACGGCCCTTGCTCCGGGAAATGTCCCGGAAGGTTCGCCAACCGCATAGCCCTGGGTAAGTTCACTCTTGACGGGGTCGAGTACAACCTGCCGTTAAACAACGGCCCCAACCATCTTCACGGTGGCCCGGAGGGCTTTCAGAACCAAGTATGGGACAGCAGGATAGTTGACGACGCGGTGGAATTCATGTATTTCTCCGAGGACGGGGAGGCTGGATATCCCGGTGACATGAAAGTCGTGGCCCGTTACGAGTGGAGCGAGGACAACGCCCTCAAGCTATTCCTGACCGCCAGGACCGACAAGACCACGGTCGTGAACCTCACCAACCACGCCTATTTCAATCTCGACGGGGAGGGAGCCGGGGATATTCTCAGCCATGAGCTCAAACTGAACGCCTCGGTGTATCTTCCTACCGACGAGACCCTCATCCCTGTCGGAGAGCCGGATCCGGTGGCCGGGACTCCGATGGATTTTCAGGAGTTCAAGATGATAGGGACTGAGATCAAGGAGGATTTCCCGGCTCTGAACTACGGCAAGGGATATGACAACTGCTGGATAATCAATGGTTTCGAGCCTGGTCAGCTTCAGACCGCGGCAACATTGCGCTCTCCCCGCAGCGGTCGTGTGCTGGAGGTGCTCACCACCCAGCCCGCCGTTCAGATCTACACAGGTAACTGGCTGTCAGGCAGTCCTGTCGGTAAGTGCGGCCGTTCGTATTTCGACTACGAGGGCGTGGCCATCGAGTGCCAGCATTGCCCCGATTCTCCCAATAAGCCGGATTATCCGACCACAGTCCTGCGTCCTGAAGAGTTGTTCGAGGAAGCTATCATCTGGCAATTCTCCGTGGCATGAGACAGTATCTTGACCTTTTGAACAGGATAATGGACGAGGGCGTGATCAAACATGACCGCACCGGCGTCGGCACAAAGTCTGTATTCGGTCATCAGATGAGGTTTGACCTCTCCGAGGGCTTCCCTCTCCTGACGACCAAGAAAGTGCATCTGAAATCCATTATCCACGAGCTCCTGTGGTTCATCTCGGGAGACACGAATATCAAATACCTTAAGGATCACGGAGTCTCCATATGGGACGAGTGGGCCGACGAGAACGGCGACCTCGGGCCTGTCTACGGCCACCAGTGGCGCTCATGGCCCGCGCCGGACGGACGCTCCATCGACCAGCTATCCCAGGTGATTGACATGATCCGGAACAATCCGGATTCCCGACGCATGCTCGTCTCGGCGTGGAACCCGGGAGAGGTCGACAAGATGGCCTTGCCCCCGTGCCACTGCCTGTTCCAGTTCTATGTGGCGGAGGGGAAGCTTTCCTGCCAGCTCTATCAGCGCAGCGCCGACACATTCCTCGGAGTGCCGTTCAATATCGCCTCTTACGCCCTTCTGACGATGATGATCGCCCAGGTTTGCGGTCTCCGTCCCGGAGAATTTGTCCACACAACCGGCGACACGCACATTTACCTCAATCATTTCGACCAGGTGAGGGAGCAGCTGTCCAGGGAGCCTCGTCCACTGCCTGTGATGAGATTGAACCCTGACGTGAGGAGCGTGTTCGATTTTGTTTACGAGGATTTCACCCTGGAGGGTTACGACCCCTGGCCCGCCATCAAGGCCCCTGTCGCCGTTTAATCAAAAACACACGATATAAATGGAGAAATGCATAATAGTCGCTATCGCGGATAACCGCGCGATCGGCAAATCAAACGCCCTCCTCTGGCATATCGCCGATGATATGAAGTATTTCCGCCAGACGACCACCGGATGTCCGGTTGTGATGGGATGGATGACTTTCCAGTCAATCGGAGGGAGGCCCCTTCCGAAGAGGGATAATGTGGTGATATCCATATTCCCATGGCCGGACAAGCCCGAGGGGGTCAAGGTGGCCGGGAGCCTCGACGAAGCGTATTCCATCATAGAGAGAGACCATGGCGCCGATGTGGGCAAGGTATTCGTCATGGGCGGCGGGGAGACTTACCGTCAGGCCCTTCCGACGGCCGATAAGCTTTACATCACACATGTGCATGCCGTGATCGAGGACGCCGACACTTTCTTCCCGGTAATCGACCCGAAGATCTGGGAAGTCGAGTCCACCACGCCGGTGGCCATCGATCCCGAGACCGGCTACGGTTACGAGTTCACGGTTTACACACGGAAATAATTATTTTACACGAACTTACAAATGTCTGGCAACAGAGAGCATTTCGGCAGTCGAGCCGCTGTGATCATGGCTATGGCCGGTTCGGCCATAGGATTGGGCAACATCTGGAGATTCCCTTATATGGTCGGGGAATATGGAGGGGCCGCCTTTATTCTGGTCTATATCCTCTGCTCGTTCGTCCTGTCCTTCCCGATATTCCTGTCCGAGGCGGTGATCGGGCGTAAGACCCACTCCAACGCCATCGGCGCCATGAAGAAGCTCGCCCCCGGAAGCTTCTGGACATCATTGGGATACCTTAGCGTCATCACCCCGATGATCATCGTCTCCTACTATAGTATTGTCGGGGGATGGTCCATCGAGTACTTTTTCAAGTCCTTGACCTTGAATTTCGGAGAGTTCCGCCCCACAGGTTGGACCCCGCTCATTTTCAACACAATCTTTCTCGCCTTGTCCTCCCTCGTGGTGGCTTTCGGGATCAAAGGAGGCATAGAGAAATTCAACAAGATATCCATCCCCGTCCTATTCGTCCTCATCGTGCTGATCATGGTATATTCAGTGAATATGCCGGGCGCGGACAAGGGGATCGACTACCTCATCAAGCCGGACTTCTCGAAACTAACGGGAAGGACCTTCGCTTTCGCCCTCGGCCAGAGCTTCTACTCGATGTCCCTCGGGATGGGAATAGTAATCACATATTCCTCATATGTGAAAAAGGACGAGAACCTTGTGGCCTCCGGAGTCGGCACCGTCGTGGCCGCTCTCATCTTCTCCGTGCTGGCTGGATTCGCCATCATGCCGGCCGTGTTCTCGGCGGGGATAGCCCCGAGCAGCGGCCCCGGTCTGGTTTACCAGACCTTGCCACACGTCTTCATGGGGATGGGCGCCAGCTCCCCCGTGATAGCCACGATCGTCGCCTCTCTTTTTTTCTTCTCAGTTGTAGTGGCCGCCATGACATCCAGCATCTCACTGATAGAGGTAGGTGTGGCTTATCTAGTTGAGGAGAAGGGGGTTAAAAGATCTTTGGCCTGCCTGCTAGTCTTCCTTGTCGCCTGGGTTCTCGGCCTCGCCAGCGTGTTCTCAATCAAGGCGTTCGGCAAGGTGGACGCTTTCTCTTCCAACTTCCTGCTGACGGCTGGAGTCCTCCTCGTGGTCCTGTTCGTGGGATGGAGGATGGGCAAGGAGGATGTCCGCGGGGAAATCACCAATCAGGGAACCGTGAACAAGAGAGTTTTCGGTATATTCTATTTCCTGATACGGTATGTGGCACCCATAACTGTCCTAACCATTTTCGTGACTAATTTAGCGCTATGACAAACAGGGAGAAATTCGGCAGCAGGGCGACTGTCATCATGGCTATGGCCGGATCAGCCATAGGTCTCGGCAATATCTGGAGGTTCCCTTTCATCGTCGGGGAATACGGAGGGGCCGCTTTTATTCTGGTTTATATCCTTTGCTGTTTCCTCCTTTCGATGCCGATACTCCTGTCGGAATCCATCATCGGCCGCAGGACTCACCAGGGCACATTCGGGGCTATGAACACCTTGGCGCCAGGCACCGCCTGGAAATGGCTTGGCCTTCTCACGGTCATATCCCCCCTGATAATCCTATCCTACTACAGTGTTGTCGGAGGCTGGTCTTTCGCTTATTTGACAAAGGCTTTAAGTCTTCAGTTCAAGCCCGAGAACGCGGAGTCGGTCATAGGAATGTTCGCGACATTCTCATCCACGACATGGGCGCCTCTAGCGTGCACCGCCGCTTTCCTTGTCTTGACTTCGGTGATAGTGTATCTTGGAGTCAATAAAGGGATAGAGAAATTCAGCAAGATATCCATCCCCGTCCTCTTTGTGCTAATAGTCGTCATAGCGGTGTATTCCATCACCCTTCCAGGAGCCGGGGAGGGAGTGAGATACCTCGTGAAGCCAGACTTCTCGAAACTAACCCCCGGCGCGTACGCGGCCGCTCTCGGGCAGAGTTTCTTCTCGCTCTCGCTTGGAGTCGGGACCATGCTGACTTACGCCTCCTATGTCCGCAAGGACGAGAACATCCTGGCATCCGCCTCAGGCACCGCCTTCTTCGACCTTCTTTTCGCCATCTTGGCCGGCTTCGCCGTGATGCCCGCCGTGTTCGCGGCCGGTATCGCCCCCTCTTCTGGCCCGGGGCTTGTCTTCGAGACACTTCCTTTCATTTTCTCGAAGATGGGAGCTGGCGGACAGGTTATCAGCGCCGCTGTGTCCATCCTGTTCTTCCTGACCATCCTTGTGGCGGCCCTCTCCTCTTCCATCTCAATGATGGAGGTGGGCGTCGCCTATCTGGTCGAGGAGAAAAAACTCTCAAGGCACAAGGCCACGTTCCTGCTGTTTCTCGTGTCTTTGGTGATAGGCGTACTGTGTTGCCTCTCTTTCGGTTCCCTCTCCGGAATCAAACTGTTCGGCCAGACTATATTCAACTTCTGCGACCGTCTGTGCTCCAACTTCCTGATGACGATCGGCGCCTTGCTGTTCAGCGTCTTTGTGGGCTGGAAAATGGACAAGAAAGCCGTCCGGGACGAGCTTACCAACGGCGGATCCCTGAAGGGTCCCGGAAAGGTATTCCCGGCGCTGTATTTCCTGATCAAATACGTCACCCCGGTGACGATCATAGCCATTTTCCTCATCGGTATCCTGGCATAGGCCATAACGTATGGTAATAATCATTTTATTCCGTAGATTGTCATAAATAATAATCAATCATGAAAATCATTATTATTATCCTTGGTTACATCCTTGCGATTTTGGCGATTCTTGACATTTTCAAGAAGAACATGTCCATGGCTGGTAAGATCATCTGCACCATTTTACTTCTCCTTACGAACTGGGTTGGCGTTCTGGTCTATTTCCTCTGGGCCAAGGATCACGTCACCGAATGGTTTAAATAAGACCGCAAGTGAGGGGAATCCAGAGACTCTTGGCGCTGTTAGCGGGGCTTTCGGCGCCTTTTTTCTTTTGCGATCCCAGACCAGGATGATCGTGAATGAACGCCGCGGGCCGATTCGCGGAGATGGGAGAGGCGGTATAGGGCTTAATCCCTGTGGCTGAACTCACAGCCGCACCAGGTTTGGTTATATAGGGCGCGGGACTGTATCAGGAAGTTCCTGCGCGCTTGCAGTCCCCCTCTCCTCCAATTTTGATTCCACCAAATTACCTCTATCGGACCATGTCCCGTCAGGAAGGTTGTCCCCTCCGAGACGGCATGGCGTCCGGCTTGGTCGACTTGGGAGAGGTCCTTCCAGCGGGAGGAGGCGAGGGTGGTGGTGAGGAGGTCGTAACCGTGGTAGGCGGCGTACCTGGCGGCCCTCAGAAGGCGGAACTCGAAGCACGCGAGACAGCGGGGGCCGCGCTCGGGACCATCGGGGGAGCCTTGGACCCGGGAGGTCACATATTCCAGCCATGCGGCGTGATCATATTCATCATCAATTATTTCCAGTCCGAAAGAAGCGGCGTATCTGGCCAGCTCGTCACGGCGTTTGAGATATTCCTCAAGCGGCACGATGTTGGAGTTGCTGAAGAATACCCCGGGGCGTAGCCCCTCTTCCACCATCCACTCGAGAATGGCGGTAGAGCAGGGGGCGCAGCAGCAGTGAAGCAGGATCCTCCTCTCCCTCAGATCAACCCCGGAAGGTGTTTCCGGCTTGAAAGAACAACTCTCGAAATGTCCCATAAAACCGTTTTGTGGCCGCAAGATATCAATTTTTTAAAGTATTCTTGTCACAAAACCTTGTTTTCAACGTCTAATGTGTCGTAATGGTATGATTTTTCCGCGAAAAGAGTTGCTTTTATAAAAAAAATACATACCTTTGCAGTGTATTAGCAAACTAATACACAAATTATAAAAAAGCGAGCTTATGCTGATTGAGCTTAAAGACGTCAACAAGACATATTTCGGTGCGCAGCCGCTGCATGTCCTCAAAGGAATAAACCTCGACATCGATCGGGGCGAGTTTGTCTCCATCATGGGGGCGTCCGGATCCGGCAAGTCCACCCTTCTAAATATATTGGGAATCCTTGACAATTACGACTCCGGCGAATACCGCATCGACGGGAAACTGATCTGGGATCTGTCCGAGGCCAAGGCGGCCGAATACAGGAACAAGATGATCGGATTCATATTCCAGTCTTACAACCTGATTGGTTTCAAGACCGCCGTAGAGAACGTGGAACTACCTCTTTTCTATCAGGGAGTGAACCGCCACAAGCGTCATGAGATGGCTATGGAATATCTTGATCGTCTGGGACTTAAGGATTGGGTAGGGCACTATCCCAACGAGATGTCAGGAGGCCAGAAACAGAGGGTAGCAATAGCCCGCGCGCTGATCACAAAGCCGGACATCATCCTCGCCGACGAGCCCACAGGAGCTCTCGACTCGAAGACCTCTGTGGAGATCATGGAGCTCTTGAAGGAACTCAACGAGAGAGATAAGCTCACCATTATAGTTGTCACGCACGAGAGCGGAGTCGCGAACTACACCAACAAAATCATCCACATCAAGGACGGTGTGATCGGCGAGATTGAGGAGAACCGCCTGCACGATTCCGTGACATTCAGCTCTGACGGAGCCCTTAAATAAAGCGGGAAGATGAAGGACCTCTTCACAGAGATATGGAGTACCCTGCGGCAGAATAAGCTGCGCACGACCCTGACAGGCCTTGCCGTCAGCTGGGGCATCATAATCATCATCGTGCTGCTCGGGACGGGCAACGGGTTGATGAACGCCTTGATGAACAACTCCTCCGACTCGATCCAAAACATCATGGTCGTCTATCCGGGCTCGACCAGCAAGGCTTACAACGGGATGAAGGAAGACACGATGATCCGCTTCAACGACCGCGACATCGCTTTCTCGGAACAGTTCAGCGAGAAGATCGACAGGGCCTATGGAAGCCTTGACTTCTCCGACACCCTAAGCCTCGGCCGCGAGGCCCTCTTCTCCTCGATAATGGGAGTTGATCCCCAGCTAAAGAACGTGTGGAACCTGAACCTTGTCTCGGGACGCTTCATCAACCGAAGCGACCTCAAAGACAAGAGTAAACACATAGTCATTGACGACAACGCCGCCACGCAGCTGCTCGGGGATGACAAAGAGTATTCGAAAATACTCGGCCGCCACATCAATGTTGGCAACATACCCTTCAAGGTTGTCGGGATAGTCGAGGCGGAGGAGCAGTCCTGGGGGCATAACTCCTACATCCCTTATTCCACGGCCAGGTTGATGCGCTCGGACGGGGCCTGGCTCAGCAGGATCACGATGGAGTTCCACGGTCTAGAGACCAAGGAGGCCAACGAGAAGTTCGAGAAAAGCTACAAGAGAGCGATGAGCACCTTCCACGGGGCCGACCCGGAAGACACCAGAACCACCTTCGTCAGCAATTACTACATTAACAACCAGCAACTCAGTAAGGCCATCAGGATCATGCGCCTGGCCCTTTGGATACTTGGTTTCCTGACTCTTTTGAGCGGAATAGTGGGAGTCTCGAACATCATGCTGATCACCGTCAAGGAAAGGATTCACGAGTTCGGGATCCGAAAGGCCCTGGGAGCCACCCCGTGGTCGATCCTCAAGCTCATCGTGGTGGAAAGTATCGTCATAACAGCCTTCTTCGGCTACATAGGTATGGTGATAGGTATGGGAGCCGACTTCTTCCTGGACAAGACCCTCGGTTCTCATCCGATGGACATCGGCATCATGCAGATGTACATATTCAAGAACATCGGGGTTGGTTTCGATGTGGCGCTGGAAGCGACAGCGCTGCTCATCGTGGCGGGGACCGTCGCCGGGATTATCCCGGCCTGGAAGGGCGCCAAGGTACGTCCGATTGAGGCTTTGAGGGCGGATAAATAGGAGGAGAGATGAAGTTCGACATCGACAGATACAAGGAGATCATCGACACCCTGGCCCGTAACCGCAGCAGGACCCTCCTGACCGGTTTCGGAATATTCTGGGGGATATTCATGCTGCTTATAATGCTGGGCGGCGGCGATGGCCTCAAGGCCATCCTCAGACAGAATTTCGGGGGTTTCGCCTCCAACACCATCATCACCGGAAGCGCCCCTACCTCAAAGCCTTACGGCGGCTTCAAGAGGGACCGTAACTGGTTGATGGACAACACCGACATCGAGGCTCTCAAGACCATCATACCCGAGACAGACATCGTCACGATGATGGACGCCGAATGGGGCCGCCAGATGTCTTATGGAGAGAACACTTATTCGGGGATCCTGAAAGGGCTGTCTTATGAATATGCCCAAGTGGAGACCCCACAGATGCTTCACGGCCGCTGGATCAACGAGGTGGACTGCTCTCAGGAGAGGAAGGTCTGCGTCCTCGGCAAGCGCGTATGGGAGAACCTGTTTCCCGAGGGGGATGACCCCACCGGAAAGTATATCATGGTGATGAACACGTATTTCCAGGTAATAGGCGTGGACGCCCGGACTGCCGGAATAAACATCAACGGAAGCCCCAGCCAGAGTGTGGTTATCCCTTACCCCTTGATGGACAGGCTGTTCAACAAGGGTGGCAAGTTCGACATCATCTGTGTGACATTGAAACCGGATTCGGACTCCGAATCGGCGCAGGAGAGGATCCGTTCCCTCCTTGCGAGACGCCACACAATCGCCCCGGACGACAAGAAAGCCATCATGATGCTTGACACCGAGAAAATATTCTCAATAGTGGACAACCTTTTTAAAGGAGTTAATATCCTCGTGATCCTGGTCGGTCTGGGCACTCTGCTCGCCGGAGCCATCGGAGTTTCCAACATCATGATGGTCACGGTCAAGGAGCGCACCACCGAGATCGGCATCCGCCGAGCCATCGGGGCCACCCCGAGGATGATCCTTTCACAGATCATCACCGAAAGTATAGGCCTGACCATCCTCGCGGGAATGTTCGGGATACTGTTCTCCGTTCTTATATTATGGGGTGCCGGGACCATTGTGTCCGGCCTGCCCGACATGGACGGTCCGATATCCTTCCAGATAAGCTTCTGGACGGGAATCCTGGTTCTTCTTCTGCTCGCGGCGCTTGGGGTGCTGGCAGGGCTGGCCCCGGCGCTAAGGGCTATGGAGATCAAGCCTGTGGACGCGATGAGAGACGAATAATAAAAACAAACAGATATGAAAAAGAACCTTAAGTACATCATCCTGGCCCTGGTGGGCATCGTGTTCGTCGCCACTTTCGTGGCGCTCTGGAAGAATTCCAGGCCGAAGGAAATCCTCTACGAGCATCTCGAGGCCACGGTGAAGGATATTCACAAGACCTCCGTTGTGACCGGCAAGATCATCCCCAGGGACGAGGTCAATATCAAGCCCCAGATCAGCGGTATCATCTCTGAGCTCTACAAGGAGGCCGGAGAGAAAGTGGCCGAGGGGGAGATCATCGCCAAGGTTAAGGTTATCCCAGAGATGAGCTCGTTGAGCTCGGCCCAGTCGAGGGTGCGTCTGGCGGAGATCAATCTCCAGCAGGCCCAGGTCAACTACGATCGCGAGAAGGCCCTTTACGACAAGAATCTCGTGAGCGCCGAGGAATATGACCAGGTCCGCCAGGCTCTCGCTCAGGCGAAGGAGGAAAAGGCCGCCGCCGTGGAGACCCTGGAGGTTGTCAGGGACGGTGTCTCGAAGAGCAACGCCAAGTCAAGCTCTACTCTCATCAGATCCACCATCTCAGGCCTTATTCTCGATATTCCAGTGAAAGTCGGGAACTCGGTGACGCAGAGCAACACATTCAATGACGGTACCACCATCGCCACCGTCGCTAATATGGGCGACCTGATTTTCGACGGTTTCATCGATGAGACCGAGGTCGGCAGGGTCAAGGAAGGCGTGCCGATGACCATTACCGTCGGTGCCCTTAAAGACTTGACGTTCGACGCGGTGATGGAGTTCATATCCCCTAAGGCGCAGGAGAAGAACGGCACCAACGAGTTCGAGATCAAGGCCGCCGTGACAGTTCCCGACAGCGTCACCGTTCGTTCGGGCTACAGCGCCAACGCCGAGATCCGCCTCGAAGGTGTGGATGGCGTACTGTCGGTTCCCGAGAGCGCCCTGGCCTTTGAGAACGACTCCACCTATGTCTATCTTGTGAAGGGCGAGAAGAAATACGAGAAAATCCCCGTGACCACCGGACTCTCCGACGGCATCAATATCGAGATCAAATCCGGCCTCAAGGAAGGGGACAAGGTCCGCGGTAACCAGATAATCGAGAAGAAGTGATGAAAACACATTTTTTACTCATAACCTTATTCGTGTCAGGGGCCGTTTTCGGTCAGACCCATAACGGCCCCTGGACTTTGGAGGAATGTGTCCGCCACGCCCAGGACAATAACATCACCCTCCAGCAGCAGGAGTTGCAGGTGAGACAGAGGGAGATCCAGCTGGACAACGCCAAGGGCAGCCGTCTTCCGCAGGTCAGCGGAAGCGCGAGCGAGAACTTCTCGTTCGGCCGCGGCCTCACCGCCGACAACACATATTCCAACACGAACACCACCAGCACGGGATTCTCACTTGGCACGGCAGTTCCGATTTTCCAGGGTTCCCGTCTCCGGAACAACATAAAGGAGAGCGAGTTGGATCTGAAAGCCGCCACAGCCGACCTTGAGAAGGCCCGCGAGGACATGAGTGTGGCCGTCGCCCAGGCCTATGTCCAGATCCTTTACAACATGGAGCTCTTGGATGTGGCGTTGAACCAGGTTGTGATCGATTCCCTGCAGGCCGAGCGTCTTTCCGCTATGCTCGAGAACGGCAAGGCCTCGCCCTCGCAACTCGCCCAACAGAAAGCGGCTTTGGGCCAGAGCAGACTCTCGGCCACCCAGGCGAGGAACAATCTCAATCTTTCCCTTCTTGACCTCTCCCAGCTCCTTGAACTCCCCGACCCCGAGGGATTCAGTGTGGTTCGTCCTGTCGTCCCGATTGACGGGATACTTCTCGGCGACCCCGAGGACATCTATTCTGAGGCGATCGAGAACAAGCCGTCCGTGAAAGCCGAGATGTTCAGGCTGGACGCCACCGAATTCACAATCAAGAGCGCCAAAGGTGCTTTCCTGCCTTCGATCAGTGCCAACGGAGGACTCGGAACCAATTACTACACAATGAGTAGCGCCCCCTCGGCGACGTTCATGGAGCAGATAAAGCACAACTTCAGCCAGTACCTCGGCATATCCCTGAGCGTTCCGATATTCACAGGCTTCCAGACCCGCAACCAAGTGCGCTCGGCCGAGCTTTCTCGTCTCAACCAGACCCTTCAGCTGGAGAACACCAAAAAGACTCTTTACAAGGAGATCCAGCAGGCGTACTACAACGCCGTGGCGGCTTCCGAGAAATATCGCTCCAGCGTAGACGCGCAGGCCAGCGCCCTCGAGTCTTTCGATCTGGTGAAAGCCAAATATGAGAACGGCAAGGCGAATATCACAGAGTTCAATGAGGCCCGCGACTCTTGGCTCAAAGCCGAGTCCGACCTGGTCCGTTCCCGTTACGAGTACCTTTATTCCGCCAAACTTCTTGACTTCTACCGAGGTCGCCCGCTGAAGTTCTGAAAAACATGATTATATTTGAAAGTTGAGAGGGAATTTCAAATAATTGATCATGATAAAAAGAACTTTAATCCTCCCCGCGTTGGCCGCTTTGGCGATTATCTCGTCATGTGGCCCCAAGACCGTCACGGCAATTGTGGTCCCCGACGACCAGCCTGACGGTGGCGCTTACACAGAAAAAACAGTCCCGGTGGTGACGAAGGTCGCCCCGGACGGAGAAGTCACCCTTCGCTTCTACCAGGACCTTCCGGATGTGGCGTACATATCGGCCGCTGATTTCCAGTCCATTGTGTTGCCCGGATCGACTATGGTGGTGACCCACACCGGTGTCGGGGAATACACCCTCGCCAACGGGGACGCCAAGGCCGTGGTCAATGTCCTCAAAGACGTGTTCGTGTCTTCTTCCTTCGAGGCTTTCACCAACCAGATGGGACTTCTTCAGCCAGGTATGGCCAATGTCTATTATGACGGGATGCCTTTCATCCGCTACAAGAGCATCACCATGACCCCGGCGGTCTCGACCGTCACCCTGGATTTCGCCAGATACGGGATTGACATCCACGCCGACGGTAAGGGAGCTGTTTATTTCCCGTTCGCCACCTTGGCAGACATGTATTCTGACCTTTTCTACCATCACGCCGGCTTCAACGGCGAGAAGGTCGTGGCCAACACTTCCGTCAACGAGGTCAGCCTTGCCAGGATAGACCCTGATTACAACAAGACGCTCTTGTCCAAGACCACACGATCCGAGTCCATGGCTGATTTCGCCTACAAGGAACTGTGCTTCGCGATGGATCATTTTTACGGGTTCCCCGGCCGCGTGACTTATAACGAGGCCTTGGTGACCAAGGGTATGGACAGGACCTTGGAAGAGGATCTGGCCGTGGGACCGACGCTAAAGAAACTCCTGAAATCCACCGACTTGGCCGAATACTTCGTCGGCATGCAAGGCCTCAACGCCCTGTATTACGAGGGGCACACCTCAATGGCGATCTCTTCCGCCATGGGCCGCGACGGCTCTCAGTACGAGGAGCTCGCCGCCAGGATCAAGAGTATCCAGGAGAAGCATAAGGATGTCATGGACGCCATCCAGGCCGGCCGTGCCACCATGGGTAACAGGTCTCAGAAGATGATGGCGGTACGTACCCTCCGTCCCCAGATTTACGGCAACCCCCAGGCCACCTATATCAAGAAGGGCAACACCGCTGTCTGCGTGTTCAACTCGTTCAACACGATGGCCCAGACCGCCTGGGAAGCCTATTACGCCGGAAAGGGCCCCAAACCCGACATCAACGATAACGGCAGGGACTCCATGGTCATATTCCTTGACGCCCTCAACCAGGCCGAGGCCGACCCTGAGGTCGAGAATTTCATAGTTGACATAACCTCCAACGGAGGCGGATCCGCCGACATCGTCATGGCCATGACCTCCCTGATCATGGACAAGAGCTACCTTTGCTACGACAATCCCCTGACTGGACAAAGATCGGTTGTCGAATATGAGGTTGACCGTAATTTCGACGGTGTCTTCGACGAGAAGGACAAGGATGTCCGTTACAACCTCAACTTCGGAGTCCTGACCTCGGATATCTCCTTCTCTTGCGGAAACCTCTTCCCTTCAATGCTTAAGGATGGCGGGATCCCTGTAATTGGCGAGAAATCCGGAGGCGGAAGCTGCGCCATCCAGGCGATGTGCACCGCCGACGGGTTCTGCTTCCAGATCTCGTCGTTCAGGTCCAGGCTCAACACCCTGGCTGGAGAGAACATCGATGGCGGCATTGTCCCTGATATCATCATCCCCAACGATGATATGATCGAGATCACGGTGGCTGAGGACAGGAAGATGACCGTCCAGAATTACAAAGATTTCTACGACATCGAGAAGGTCGGCCAACTAGTCAAGGAAAGAGTTAAATAAGCCCTTATGAGAAAGATATTCGCGCTGTTGACAGCGTTAAGCCTTGTCTTCATCGCCTGGGGACAGGATGACGAGCGTTCCTACGATGAGTGTACCAGCCTGGTCGTCGGCCGTCTGGCCACGACCGACGGGTCGGTGATCACCTCCCACACCTGCGACGGGGTGTCCCGCACTTGGATAAATGTCGTTCCCGCCGCCAGACATGCCCGCAAGGAGACGGTGAAAATATTCAAGAACACCCGCCGCACCGCATTCGACGGGGACACCACTGGAGTCCGGTACGCCGGGGAGATCCCGCAGGTGAGAAACACCTACGCTTATCTCAACACCGCCTATCCCTGCATGAACGAGAAGCAGGTCGCCATGGGAGAGACCACCTTCTCCGGCCCGGACACGCTCAGGAACGGCAGCTCGATGTTTCTGATTGAGGAGCTGCAGAGAATAGCGCTCCAGAGGTGCGACAACGCCCGCGACGCCATCCGGATGATGGGTTCCCTGGCTGAGGAATATGGCTACGCCGACGGAGGCGAGTGTATAACCGTGACCGATAAGAAGGAGGCCTGGTTCTTTGAGATCCTCGGCTGCGGACGTGGCAAGAAAGGGGCCGTTTGGGCGGCCCAGAGGGTTCCAGACGGAGAGGTGGCGGTCTCGGCGAATATCCCCAGGATCGGGAAGATAGACAGGAGCGACAAGGATAATTTCATGGCTTCAGACAATGTTGAGGCTGTGGCCAAAGAATATGGTCTTTGGGATGGAGAGGGCGACTTCGTTTTCTGGAAAGCATATCGCGGCTCTTACGGGGACGGGAAGAATTTCAAGGAAAGGGAGTTCGTGATTTTAAGTACCCTAGCGCCCTCGCTGAACCTGTCGTTTGATGCTCCGGAACTTCCCTTCTCGGTCAAGCCTGACGAGAAGGTGGACGTCCGCAGGGTTATGGAGATACTCCGGGGCACCTATGCGGGGCTCGGTTTCGACATGACCAAGAACCTTCTGGTTGAGATTCCGGCTAAGGGAGACGAGCCTGCCAGGAAAGTCGTCAGCCCTGTGGCCAACCCTTGGCCCACGACCGACACCCGGAATATGCTGAACGCCATTGCCCCTGGGGTAGTTGATTTCACCCGCACGATAGCCGTGGCGTGGTGTTCCCACTCCACCGTGATCCAGTCCAGGGACTGGCTTCCCGACTCGGTCGGAGGAATATGCTGGTACGCCCTTGACAACCCGGGCGAGAGCCCTCGTTTCCCGATATTCAGCGGCACCACCGAACTTCCCGCCGCCTTTGATACCTGCGGGATGCGCCGATATGTTCCAGACGGGGCCTTATGGACGTTCCGTCGTCCCAACCGCCTGGCCACTGTGGCCTGGCAATCCAACAAGGAAAGGGTATTTAAGGATATCCAGACTATAGAGGATCTTGGTTTCGAGGGACTTCCCGAGGTGGAGAAGAACCCGACGACAGAGAGCCTGAACGCCTACACCGCCAAGATTTACTCAGCGGCGGCCTCTCTCTGGAGAAAGCTTGAGGAAGATCTCTGGATGAAGCACGGGAGAGGCTTCTGACGCCCCTTACTCGCCAAGAATCTGCCCCGCGGCGTTCTTGGTGTCCACTTTCTCGATAACCCGCTCAAGGATTCCTTCCTCATCGAAGATGAAGGTGCGCCTGAGTGTGCCGAAAGTTGTTTTCCCGTACATTTTCTTCTCTCCCCACGCCCCGAAATCCTGGAGCATCCTGGTGGTTGTGTCGGCTAGAAGAGTGAATGGGAGCTCATACTTCGCGCGGAAGCCGGTGTGGGACTTGGGGCTGTCCTTGCTGACTCCGACCACATTGTAGCCGGCCTCGGCCAGTTCAGAATAATTATCCCTGAAGCTGCAGGCCTCGGCGGTGCATCCGGAGGTGTTGTCCTTGGGATAGAAATAGAGGATGGTCTTTTTCCCGTTACCGATGAAATCGTCTGATCTCACGGTGTTTCCGTCTTGGTCCAGCACCTCGAAAGAGGGCATTTTATCTCCTGGCTTAAGCATATCATTGTTTTTTATAGATAGCGAACATGGCTGATCCGGAGCCGGACATGGAGGCGTACACGGCTCCAGAGTCGTAGAGGGATCGTTTGATGGCCGCGAGTTCGGGATGGGCCTTGAACACCGTCTCCTCGAAGTCGTTGACCAGCAACTCCTTCCATTCCTCCACAGGCCGCTTCAGGATGTTTTTAACGCGATGGTCTTCAAGGGGCAAGGGTGCCAAAACCGTCTCGCTACGCTCGACCTCACCGTCCGCTTCGCTCCCGGTCCCCCCTCTTAACGTGCCGAGGGTGACAGTGGTTTTGGCACCCTTCCCCTCGAAGGAATTGTTTGTCGCCCCACTATTCCCCTCGGCCTCGTAGAAACGAGGGGTTATGCCGCGGTAGGCTTCGGCGGTGGAGACGGAGACCCCTTCGGGGACGAGGACTCTGACCTCATAGCCGGAAAGGTCGATGTCAAAAGGCTCTAGAATCTCTCCCCTTCCGGTGCCGATCATGGGCCTGTTCCAAATGAAGAAAGCGCAGTCGCTTCCGAGGCGGGAGGCATATTCAGAAAGGCATTCGTCGGGAAGGTCGAGGCCGCATAGCTCGTTCAGGGCCTTGAGGGTAAAGGCAGCGTCGGCGGAACCGCCGCCAAGGCCTGCCCCCACGGGTGCCTTCTTTTCCAGGAATATCTTGACTGGCGGCAAATCGAAGTCCTTGGCCAGCAGGAAGTACGCCTTGGCGCAAAGGTCTTCGAGAGGATCCCAGTCCACACCTCCCTCCCGGGCTATGGTGATCATCAGTTTCCCGTCTTCCGATATTCCCTGAGCCAAATCAAAGCAGTTTCCCTGAGGAGCGGTCGGCCTTAGGCGATACTCAGCCGCAGCTAGGCGAGGATGGACTTCGCCGTGGTCGAGCCGCTCCTCAGGATAAGGATTCCCGTAGCGAGCGAAAAGAGCCGCGGAGGTTCGGCTATAGTCGTCGCCGGTGATGACCTCAAGAGTGTCGCCATATTCATGGCAAGGGACGAACAGCGTCTCGATGTCATGGTAGCCGTCCGGTCTCTTGCGCAAGACATGGAGCCCGAGATTCAATTTGACGTTTGTCCGTAGGATCATAGCAGCGAGCGGATAGCTTTTTCCACTTTCCCTATAACACTTTTGTCCAGACCCTCGAGGACCGGAGCCACAAAAGAAATCATCTGCAAAGCTTTGGCCTCGTCTTCAGGTATTCCTCTTGACCGCATGTAGAACAGCTCGTCCTCGTTGAGTTTCCCGACCGTGGCTCCGTGAGAGCATTTCACGTCGTCGGCGTAAATCTCGAGCTGGGGCTTGGTGTTGGCCGAGGCCTCGTCAGAGAGGACTATGTTGTGGTTCTCTTGATAGGCTTCGGTCCGCTGGGCGTCCTGGGCCACGATAATCTTCCCGAAGAACGAGCATTTAGCCGACCCCGCGGCGATGCCGTTGAAGAGCTGCCTTGAGACGCAGTCCCCGACAAGGTGCCGCACCATGATGTCGAAAGAGACCTCGTCTTCGCCTGAACACAGGTACAGTCCCTTAAGGTCGACTTTGGCTCCAGGTCCGACGATGTCAACCCCCAGGTCAATCCCCGCCGTCTCTCCCGGCAACACAATTATCGTGATATCAAGCGTTTCCCCTTCTTTGACAGTGATTTTGCCAGGGAGGCAAGTATCACCACTGCCTCCCGGCGCTTCGCGCCCTATCCGGGAAAATGGTCGGCAGAGGGTGATCTTGCCTCCACATGCCAAATAAACCATCTTTATGTCAGAACCGCTCGAAACCATCGCGCTCGATTATGTTGATGAGTTCCCTTCCACCGTCGGCGACGATCCGCCCTTCTTTCAGGACATGTACGAAGTCCGGCTTGACATATTCCAGAAGCTTCTGGTAATGAGTGATGACAATCGCTGATTTCTCTGGCGTGTGCAACGCGTTGACCCCATCCGCCACTATCTTCAGGGCGTCCACGTCAAGGCCGCTGTCGGTCTCGTCGAGAATCGCCAGGACAGGGTCAAGCATGGCCATCTGGAATATCTCGTTCCGTTTCTTCTCGCCGCCGGAGAAACCGACGTTGACCTCTCTTTTGGCGAATTCGGGATTCATCTTGACGAGATTCATCTTTTCCTTCATCATCTTGAGAAACTCCGCGCCCTTGACCGGCTCGAGTCCTTCGGCCTTACGTTTGGAGTTGATGGCGGTCTTCATGAAGTTGGTGATGGTCACTCCGGGAATCTCTATGGGATACTGGAATGATAGGAATATTCCCGCCCATGCCCTTTCCTCAGGCTTCATCGCCAACAGGTCTTTTCCCATGAACTCGACACTTCCGGCGGTCACCTCATAGTTGGGCTTGCCCGTGAGGACAGCGGACAAGGTGCTTTTGCCGGCCCCGTTCGGCCCCATCACGGCGTGGATCTCTCCCGCGCGGATCTCAAGGTCGATGCCTTTGAGGATCTCCTTGTCGCCGATCCCGGCGTGAAGGCCGGTTATTCTCAACATTATATCTGACATCTCGATACTATTTTCCGTCTCTGTAGAGTTTGTACCAGGTCCAGAGGGACCAAAGCCCGTTGATAAGGTAGAGGGCGCTGACGATCGGCATAAAAACCAGTCCGGCGCTCAGGTAGAGGGTGATGTTGGCGGCGTTGACGATCAGCCACACTATCCAGCAATCCCATTTCTTCTGCGCCGACAGGAACTGGGCAAGAAGTGTGAGCATCAGCACGAAAGAGTCCAGCCATGGGGTTGGATCCGGATCGAAAATCCCCGCGCCCCAGGAGGTTCCGAGCTTGCTGAGGACATATCCCCAGACCGCCCCCGCCACCACGACCACGGTCAGCGCAATGCACCAGCCCCGCATGTCCAGTCTGCTGACTTTTAGGGACGTAGCGTCTTTCGCACTCCGTTCGTCATCCTTGGGATGGGTCCATCTCCAATGGCCGAAAGCGTTGATCCCGAAGGCTATAGGCTGGAGAAGCATCGCCGAGTAGAGGTGTCTCTGCCAGAAAAGGATGAACAGCAGGATGTTGTAGATGTAGCCGACCCAGAAGTTGTACTTGTTGTTCCGGCCGGCCATCACCACGCAGGTCAGGCCGGCGATGACTCCCATCAACTCCAGCCAGCTGACCCCCGTCCCTCCCAGCGCGAACGCTATGTTATTTATGTCGAATATATTCACGTTTAAAATGAAAAGCCAAAATCATCCGGATAACCAGAATTCAAATTAACAATTTTATCCCACAGCAGATTACCATCGGAATCAGAATACTTTGCACCAAAGTCGTTAGAGAATCTGGTTATCATTTTATCATATTCTCTTTGGTATTCAAGATTCATAATAGTCGCATCCATTCCAAGCGGTAGGATGATTTCTGTGTAAAGGTCTGGTTCCCCAGAAATAAACTCCCAAAACAATTTACCACAGAGTTTGAAATGACCATCCTTTTTCTCTGGGGAAAAGTCTTGCCCATAGCAACACCCTTCTATGCACTCACTTATTGTCTTGTTGCCACTGGTTTTAAAAATTCTAGTAGCCTTAACAAAGTTCTCGCAGAGTTTTTTCATAGAGGATGAATTACTCCAGTTAGGCCCTGATTTAATGCTCACAAAATAGTGTATACCATTTTTATCTAACTCAAGATCAATACCTTCCGCACTACTTTTTCTTCCATCGTATATTATTCTGGCAACATGGATAGCTAAACCTTCAAGCCAGTCACCAAACATAGTTTCTTCAGCAGAGGACATAAATGCGGCAGCTAAACTCTCCACTACAGCCTGTGGAGTGTTAAGATCCTTCGCTTTATAAAGATAAGGGTTCTTTCTTTTAAGAAGACTTTCGAGTTTTAGGCTTTTCAGTTTTTCAATTCGAGCCTCATGAAATAAAGCGATGTTGCTGGCCACATAACCATCGACGGCATTTTTAAGATTGTTGTTCATAATTATTGTTTTTAAGGTTAATATTTCTCTTATGATATTCCGAACAAATGTCGTCAGTTGAATTCAGATATCTAGAATAGGGGATATAATTGTTACTCTCGTCTTCAGGTTTTGTCTCGTGATTAATATGGCGAATAATCTGATTTCCAACAGCTAAGCCTAGCCCAACAGGAACAGCGTTTCCAATTTGTTTATAAATAGATTCAATACGTCCTTCGAATATCCAAGTGTCTGGGAACTGTTGGATTCTGGCATATTCTTCTATGGAGAGAGGGCGAAGTTCAGTTGGATGACATAGTTGGGTGGCGGGCATAGTAGGGCTAGTTACCAGCGTAGGTGAGGGTTCGTTGAAACTAAGTCTTCTTAAAAATCCGGTTTTTCCTCCAGATAAGTCGAAAGCTTTTCCCATCGCCTCTTTTGCCATATCAGTGGTAAGACTTGTCCAATTCTCTCCTTCTTTTATTATTGTCATATACTTTTCCACTCTTGGTCTAAGCGGGATAAACCTCATCTCTTTACCCTGGAGATCCTGAATCGCCTCTCTAAGACTAACCCACTTTTTTGTATTAAATACACCTTGCTCCGAGTGAGAAGGCGCCGGAATAGGAACCCTATCCCCAAGGTGTCCAATCATAATCACCCGTTCTCTTTTCTCAGGAACGCCATAGTTCGCAGAATTTAATAATGCGTAACTAACGCTGTATCCTAATTTTCGAAATTCATTTAGCACAAGAGCCAGAACGCTTCCATTATTATGCTTGATAGAATCATATTCTTTATACTCTCTAGGAATTTCATTCAACTTGGCCGAAAGAAGTCCTCGCACATTTTCTAAAACAAAAAAGTGCGGTAGCAAATCAGAAACAATTCTGATAAACTGAATGATACAACCTCCTCTGATATCAGAAAAACCACGTTGTTTGCCTGCTGTTGAAAAAGCTTGACAAGGAGGTCCACCAACCACTAAGTCCACTTTTCCGTGTTCAACCCCTGATAATCTAAGAATCTCCTCAGATGAAACCAAATTGATGTCTTGTTCAATAACAGGAATCTTGGTGTTCTTTCTTATGGTTTCTGCCGCCCATTTATCCATTTCCACACAGATCTTGATATCGAAGCCAGCTGCTTCGATACCTAAATCTAGTCCCATAGCTCCTGAGAACAGTGATATGGCGTTATATCTCTTCATAACTATTAACAATAATCATCATCCGACCGATCCTTCGAGTGAGACTTGGAGGAGTTTTGTAGCCTCTACGGCGAACTCCATAGGGAGGCGTGAGAGGACCTCTTTGGCGTAACCGTTGACGATCAGGCCCACGGCGTCCTCGGGGTCAAGGCCCCTCTGGTTGCAATAAAAGAGCTGCTCGTCGCTGATTTTGGAGGTGGTGGCCTCATGTTCCACGATGGCCGAGGAATTGTGGCTCCTGATGTCAGGGAAGGTGTGCGCCCCGCATTTTGAACCTATCAGGAGGCTGTCGCACTGGGAATAGTTGCGGCCTCCTTCGGCCCCGGAGGCCATCCGCACCAGCCCCCTGTAGCTGTTCTGGCTGTGTCCGGCGGATATACCCTTGCTCACTATGCGGCTTTTGGTGCCTCGGCCCAGATGAATCATCTTCGTGCCGGTGTCAGCCTGCTGGTAATTATTGGTCACGGCCACGGAATAGAACTCCGAGGAGGAATAGTCCCCCTTGAGAATGGTGGAGGGATATTTCCATGTGATCGCCGAGCCAGTCTCTACCTGAGTCCAACTCAAATGCGCCCCGCTGCCCTTGCATATTCCCCTCTTGGTCACAAGGTTGAGGATTCCCCCTCTCCCTTGGGCGTCCCCGGGGTACCAGTTCTGGACGGTGGAATACCTCACGTCCGCGTTTTTCTCGACAATGATCTCCACCACGGCGGCGTGAAGCTGGTTCTCGTCCCGCATCGGGGCGGTGCAACCCTCCATGTAACTGAGGCTGGACCCCTCGTCCGCCACGATAAGGGTTCTCTCGAACTGGCCTGTGCCGGCCGCGTTGATCCTGAAATAACTTGACAGGTCCATCGGGCATTTCACTCCCTTGGGAATATAGCAGAAGCTGCCGTCGCTGAAAACCGCGGAGTTGAGTGCCGCGTAGAAATTGTCCCCCGCCGGCACCACGCTGGCCAGATACTTCCTGACCAGGTCGGGGTGCTCCTTGACCGCCTCGGAGAAACTGCAGAAGATGATTCCTTTCTCGGCAAGGGACGCCCTGAAGGTAGTGGCCACACTAACCGAGTCGAACACGGCGTCCACCGCCACGACTCCCGCGAGGGCCTCACGCTCCCTGACCGGTATTCCCAACTTCTCGAAAGTCTCCTCCAGTTTCGGGTCGATCCCTTTAGGCCTGTCGGAGTCTTTTTTAGGGGCGGCGTAATAGATAATATCCTGAAAATCAATCTCAGGCATGTCAAGATGTCCCCATGTGGGCATCTTCATCCTTTGCCATTTCCGGAAAGCGTCGAGACGGAACTCCAGAAGCCAGCCCGGCTCCTCCTTCAACGAGGAGATTGTCCGGATGATCTCCTCGTTCAGGCCCTTGGGGATGAATTCCTGGCGGATGTCCGTCACGAATCCCTCCTTGTACTCCTGCGAGGTTATCCCTTTGATGATCTTGTCTTCCTCTCTTCGTTCCATCGTCAAAACTCCATTATGCAAAGATAGCGAAAATAAGTATCTTTGTGAGAATGGTAAATAGTCAAAGGATATGAATACTTTCGGCCGGAATTTCAGGGTGAGCGTCTTCGGCGAGTCTCATGGCGAGGCGATAGGAGTGGTCGTTGATGGAGTCAAAGCGGGCATTCCCCTTTCAAAAGAGGACTTTCTCGAGGATATATCCCGCCGCAAAAGCGGCGCGAAGGGCACAACCCCGAGGGTTGAGGC
>CADBRH010000040.1 GCA_902797035.1 uncultured Bacteroidia bacterium
GAGGTCGCCCGCGCCGGCGCCGACTACCTCGACGTGGCCGTCGAGCCCCTCTCCTGGGGCAAGGTCCATCCGGACGTGATCACCATCAGGGAGATGATGAAGGCCGACGGTTTCCTTGTGAAAGACCTGAATATGGACGCCTACATGGAGGTCCGCCGCCTGACTCAGAAGTTCATCGACGACTTCCTCGGCTACTGGATAAATCCCACCAACTCCCAGATGAGCTCACTGCTCGTGGGCTGTGGCCTTCCCGGAGGAATGATGGGTTCGATGATGGCCGACCTGAAGGGGTTCCAGGGCGCGATCAACGCCGCCCAGAGATCCCACGGCCGTCCCGAGATGAGTCTTGACACTTTGATGGTCAAGTTGTTCCAGGAGGTAGAGCACGTTTGGCCCCGTCTGGGATACCCGCCTCTCGTGACCCCGTTCAGCCAGTATGTGAAGAACACGGCCCTGATGAACCTGTTCAACATGCTCAACGACAAGCCTCGCTGGACCACCATCGACAAGGACACCTGGGGGATGATTCTCGGGAATATGGGACAGCTTCCCGGGCCTCTCGCCCCGGAGATTGTGGAGCTCGCGAAAGAGAAAGGGCTGGAGTTCTCAACCGGGGACCCTCAGGACAACTATCCTGACGAGCTGCCCAAGTTCAGGAAGATGATGGACGAGGAAGGCTGGGACTACGGCGAGGATGACGAGGAGCTCTTTGAGCTCGCCATGCACGAGCGCCAATACCGCGACTACAAGAGCGGTATAGCCAAGGAGCGTTTCAACAAAGAGCTTGAGGACTTCAAGGCGAAGGCAGGCGCCCCCATCGTGGTCACCCGTCCGGTTGTCGAGATGCCCAAGTTCGATGTCGATGAATATGCCTCACGCTATCCCGGAGCCGTTCCGGTCCAGGCGCCTGTCAAGGGCCAGTTGCTTTGGCAGGTCGATGTGGATGATGATTCCACCGCCCCTGTGGTCGGGACCGAGGTCAAAGCCGGTCAAGGCATGGGCTTCGTCCAGACATATTACGGGATGGAGGAGATTGTCCCCGCGGTCGACGGGCGTGTCGTGGCCGTTCTCGGGAAACAGGGTGAGAAAGTCGTCAAAGGCGAGATTGTCGCTTTCGTGAAAGCGTGACCAGTTTTTTTTCAGGATGAGAAGGGCTTTCCGGTTTGTGTTCTTGTCGGTCCTCGTCGTTCTCATGGCGACGGGATGCGATTTTCTCCGTTCCATGGCCGGGAGGCCGACCTCTAAGGATATCGCCTCCATGAGGGAGGAGATACGTCGTCGTCAAGCGGATTCGATTGAGAGGGCCGCGGCTGTCCGACTGCAGGCCGATTCTCTCCAAGTTGTTGACTCATCGGCCTCAAGGGACACGATATCAGCTTCGGCCGCCAAGCCTGAGAAGAAGCGTTATTATGTGATAATGGGGGCGTTCTCGAACAGGGACAACGCCGCCAATTGCGCGGCGAGGTTGAAAGAGCTCGGGTATGAGACCGAGTTTTTCGGCTTCACCGAGGGCCGTACCGCTGTCGGGATCGGCGGCACCGACGACTTGACTGAGGCGAAGGCTTTCATGGACCAGGTGAGAAGGCAGGATTTTTGCCCGGAAGGTGTCTGGATTTTAGACAGGAAAAGGTAATGTACAGGAAACCAGCGCTTTTATTGGCGGCTGTCGCCACTTTTTTGGCGACGCTGCCGGTTCATGCCCAGTTCAAGACGGGATATGATGATTTGGGAGACAGCGAGACGGTCGCCGCTCTCAAGAGACATGTCGCCACGGTGTCCTCCGCGATGATGGAGGGCAGAAAAGCCGGCTCGGAAGGGGAGAAGATGACCGCCGAATATCTCACAGAGGTGTTGAAAGGATACGGGGTGGATGTTATCTCCGGTGAGAGCGGGGACCCGTTCGGCATCCGTCAGGAGAATGGTGACACTCTCACTACCAGAAACGTCTGCGCGTTCATTCACGGAGGCGACAAGACTTTGAGAGATAGATACATAGTGATCGGCGCCAGGATGGATAACCTTGGAACTAGCTCCATGACCGTGGACGGGCGTGAGGTTGAGAGGATTTATTACGGCGCCAATGGCAACGCTTCGGGAACCGCCATGCTGCTCGAGTTGGCGAGGATGCTCCAGACCAACCGTGTCTTGCTGAGGAGGTCTGTGCTGCTTGTCGGATTCGGCGCCTCGAAGGAGTCTTTCGCGGGGTCGTGGTATTTCTTGAACAGGTCTTTCTCTGATGTCTCCAACATCGACGCCATGATTAACCTGGACATGCTTGGCACAGGGACGGACGGTTTCTACGCGTACACCGCCTCGAACGCCGACATGAACGCTTTGGTGGAGTCAGTCTCGAACGAGTTGCAGCCGATAAGGCCGGGCCTCATCACCCAGGCGCCATACCCGTCTGACCATATCGCTTTCTATGATAAGGGTATTCCCTCGGTTTTTTTCACCACCGGACGTTATGCCGCCCATGACACCGAACGTGACACTCAGTCAATCATCGACTATGAGACCATGGAGAAGGAACTGGAGTATATTTACAGCTATTCCGTGGCCCTTATTAACGGACCGAAGCCGATATTCAATCCTTCTGAGATTGTCAACAAGCTCACTGGGGGAGTCTCCGGTGTCGTGCCTTATTATGACTGCGATGTGAAACCTTCGTTCCTTGGTAGCGACGACCCGAAAGTGTTCCTCCAGAAGTGGGTGTACTCGTACATGAAATACCCTCAGGAAGCTATCAACCAGGGGATTCAAGGCAGGGTTCTGGTTGACTTCGTCATCGATGAGGAAGGCAAGGTCCGTGATGTCAAGGTACTCAAGGGGGCCGACCCTCTCCTCGACGAGGAGGCGGTCAGGATCATCAGCGGGTCTCCCAAGTGGAAGCCCGGGAAGGTGCTAGGCAAGAAAGTGAGTTCCGAGATGTCGTTGTACATCGAGTTCCGTCTAGAGAAGAAAGGGACGAAGAGTTTCGGATTAAAGAAGTATTGATTATAAGAAACAATTGATAAATAATGGATTACGATTTCAGGACAATTGAAGGCAAGTGGCAGGCCTATTGGGCGGAGAAGAAGACTTTCAAGACGGAGGCGGACCCCTCCAGGCCGAAATTCTATGTTCTTGACATGTTCCCCTATCCTTCCGGCGCGGGGCTTCATGTCGGACATCCTCTCGGTTACATAGCCAGTGACATTTTCTCCAGGTACAAGAGGCTGAAGGGCTTCAATGTCCTACATCCCATGGGATATGACGCTTTTGGCCTGCCTGCCGAGCAGTACGCCATCCAGACCGGTCAACATCCTGAAGTCACGACAATCAACAACATAGACCGTTACCGGGGCCAGATGGACCGGATCGGGTTCTCTTACGACTGGGACCGGGAGGTAAGGACCTGCGACCCCGCGTATTACAAATGGACGCAGTGGGCTTTCCTGAAAATGTTCGGGAGCTGGTATGACAACGACCTCGGCAAAGCCAGACCGGTCGGGGACCTGGTCGCCGCTTTCGAGACAGGCGGCAGCGAGGCTGTAAACGCGGCTTGCTCCGAGCATGAGCCGTTCTCGGCCGCCCGGTGGAAGTCTTTCTCTGAGAAAGAGAAGTCCGACATGCTGATGAACTACCGGATCGCCTATCAGGGCGAGACCTCTGTCAACTGGTGCGCCGGTCTTGGGACAGTGCTGGCCAATGACGAGGTCAAGGATGGTCTCTCCGTACGTGGAGGTTTCCCTGTGGAGCAGAAGAAGATGATGCAGTGGCAGTTGCGGGTCTCCGCTTACGCGGGCAGGCTTTTGGAGGGTCTGGACAGGATAGATTGGACAGACTCCTTGAAGGAGATGCAGCGCAACTGGATTGGCAAGTCAAATGGTTGCGAGGTGGTTTTTAAGTGTTATAACGGCGATGAAGAGCACGATGTGACAATATTCACCACCCGCGTGGACACTGTTTTCGGAGTGACTTTCATGGTTCTGGCCCCGGAGAGCGATCTGGTGGAAACCCTCACTACCTCGGACCGCAAGGCTGAGGTGGAGGAGTATCTGGCTTATGTCAAGAAAAAGACCGAGCGCGAGAGGATAGCCGAGACAAAGACCGTCACGGGCGTTTTTTCCGGCTCTTACGGGGTCAATCCTTTGACGGGGGAGAGGGTTCCTGTGTGGATTTCCGAATATGTTCTTGCCGGTTATGGTACCGGAGCCATAATGGCTGTTCCCGCCCATGACAGCCGCGACTATGTTTTCGCCAAGAAATTCAATCTCCCGATCGTGCCTATCATCGAGGGTTGCGACGTCAGTGAGTCCAGTTTCGACGCGAAGGAGGGCAGGATGGTCAACTCGGGCTTCCTTGACGGCATGGAGGTGAAAGACGCCATTCCCGCCGCCATCGAATATGTCGAGAGCCACGGTCTCGGACACAGGAAGGTGAATTACCGCCTTCGCGACGCCATATTCAGCCGCCAAAGGTATTGGGGAGAGCCGTTCCCGATTTATTACAAGGACGGGATCCCGACTCCTTTGCCTTATGAGGATCTTCCGCTTACCCTTCCTGAGATCGGTGAGTTCAAGCCAACCGAGAACGGAGAGCCGCCTCTCGCCAGGGCCAAGGACTGGACCTACAAGGGATACCCTCTCGAGACAAGCACCATGCCCGGTTTCGCCGGTTCCAGCGCCTACTATCTCCGTTACATGGATCCCCATAACGACAACGCTCTGGTTGATAAGGATATAAACGCCTATTGGCGTGATGTGGACCTTTACATAGGAGGCACCGAGCACGCGACAGGTCATCTGATATATTCCCGGTTCTGGAACAAATTCCTGTATGACCTTGGCTATGTGCGCGAGGACGAGCCTTTCCGCAAGCTCATCAACCAGGGAATGATCCAGGGGCGCTCAAGCTTCGTTTACAGGATTGTGGGGACGAACACCTTCGTTTCTGTCGGCCTCAAGGACAAGTACCAGACCACCGAGATCCATGTGGACATAAGCCTGGTCAGGAACGACCGTCTTGATCTTGAAGGCTTCAAGTCTTGGAGACCGGAGTTCGCCGACGCCGAGTTCATCCTCGAGGACGGTGAGTACATATGCGGATGGGCCGTCGAGAAGATGAGCAAGTCCATGTTCAACGTGGTGAACCCCGACAAGATTTGCGACGACTACGGAGCCGATACCCTGAGGCTATACGAGATGTTCCTCGGGCCTCTGGAGCAGAGCAAGCCTTGGGACACCAAGGGTATCGATGGGGTTAACCGTTTCCTCAAGAAGTTCTGGAGATTGTTCTTCGACGGGGACGATTTCTCTGTCAGCGACGAGGAACCGACTCCCGAGGAATTGAAGGCGTTGCATAAGTTGATCGGGAAGGAGGAATATGACATCGAGCACTTCTCTTTCAATACCACTGTAAGCGCTTTCATGATCGCTCTGAATGACCTCGCGGCTCTTAAATGCCGCAAGCGGGCGATCCTGGAGCCAATGACAGTGCTGCTTTCCCCGTTCGCCCCCCACATCGCGGAGGAACTCTGGTCGCTGCTTGGTCACGAGGAGAGTATCACATACTCTAGTTTCCCTGTGTTCAATCCCGCCCTCGCCGCCGAGGACAGTGTCAAGTACCCCGTCTCGTTCAACGGCAAGACACGCTTTATGGTGGATCTTCCCAAATCCATGTCTCCCGCTGATGTGGAGACCGAGATCCGGGCTATGGAGCAGACATCCAAGTGGGTCGGCGACAAGTCCATCGCCAAGGTGATAGTGGTTCCCGGAAGGATTGTCAATATCGTAATCAAATAGCCTCGGAGATGACCGGAAAACTCAAATTGACCAAAGAGGCGGTCCGGGAGACCCTCGGAGACTACGCCATCATGACTTTCGGGGTCCTATTCTACGCTTTCGCGTGGGCTGACATGCTGATCCCGAATGGGATCGCCAGCGGCGGGGTGACCGGAGCCAGCACGATTATCCAATTCGCCACCGGGATCCCGGTGTATGTCTCCTACATAGCCATAAACGCTTTCCTTCTGTTGGCGGGTTTCATTATCCTCGGCAAGGGATTCGGGGTCAAGACGATTTACGTGATTGCCCTGTCCACCATATGTCTGGATTTCCTGTCCGAGATGGAGTTCCTCTATGTGTTCTTCGACAACAAACTGCTTCTCGTGCTGGTCGCCGCGATCATCGAGTCTATCGGGATCACTTGTATTCTGGCCCGCGGCGGGAGTACCGGAGGTACGGATATTGTGGCGTTGATAGTCAATAAGTTCTGGCCTATCTCCCTTGGAAGGATATTCTTAGCCGTGGATATATTCATCATAGCCTCGGTGCTCCTTATCCCCGGAAAGACAATCGAGGACATGGTCTATGGTTACGTGGCTATGGTCATCTTCTCCGTGTTCGTGGACTGGGTCATGCTCGGTCGCAACTCGACATGGCAGATCATGGTGTTCTCTAATAAGTACAAAGAGATCGCCGACATGGTGATCGGCATGAACAGGGGAGTCACCGCTCTGGACGCCCAGGGGTGGTATTCCGGCGAGAGCAAGAAGGTGCTCCTCATCATGGTCCGCAAACCCGAGTTGCACACCCTCACCAGGGCTGTCAAGGAGATAGACCCCAAAGCCTTCGTCACCGTCTCGGCGGCCAGCACTGTCTATGGCGAGGGCTTCGACGAGATTAAGACGGGCATCAATCTGAAACTAAAAAAGAAACTAGGCAATGGCATCTCGAGAGAAGAACGCCCTGCGGACAATTAAGGAATATCTGCTGATCATTCTGGGGATTGTGATCTACACATCCGGGTGGACCATATTCCTGACACCCAACAACATGTTCGGAGGCGGAGTGTCCGGTATCAGCGCCATCATCCAGTTCGCCACCGGCATCAAGATGGGATACACCTACTTCGTGATCAACGCGGTCCTGCTGTTGATCTCGTTGTTCATCATAGGGCCGTCGTTCGGTGTCAAGACAGTTTTCGCCATTTTCCTGGCGTCGTTTTGCCTGAACATTGAGCAGTCCCTGTTTCCCGCGCAGTTCATCCAGGACTTCGCGTTGTCAAACGGCAAGCTGCTCTGCGCCATCATCGGCGGCTCAATGGCTGGGCTCGGGATCGGCATGTCCATCTCCCAGGGAGGTAGTTCCGGAGGCACGGACATCATAGCCCTGATCATCACCAAATACAGGAATATCTCTCCCGGCAAGGTGATCCTGCTGATAGATATATTCATCATAGCGTCATCGCTTCTTGTACCTTCTTACACCGCTGACGGTCAGCCGCTTCCATTTGTCGACAAGTTTATCACGGCGGTGTACGGCATGATTGTCGTGACTGTTTGCGGCAATGTGGCGGACATCTATCTGTCCGGCTCGAGGCAGAGTGTCCAGCTTTTCATCATGTCCCATGAGCACGAGGCGATCGCCACGATGATCGTCAGGGACTACCATCGAGGGGTGACAGTCCTTGAGGGACGCGGGTGGTACACAAAGCAACCCTCGTCTGTCCTGATGGTCCTTACCCGGAAGACAGATGTCAAACCCCTGCTGCGGTCAATCAAGTCTATAGACCCGAACGCGTTCTTGTCCGTCTCGTCCGTCTCGGGCGTTTACGGGAGAGGTTTCGACTCTATCAAAGACAAGAAATCTTAATTTCTGTTTTTGAATATCCAATATCAAGTTTTACCCCCGGCGTACCACCGCCGGGGGTGTTTTTTGTCAAGTTCCATCACTAAATTCACCTGCGAAAAACCGAAACTTCCACCAAACCCGAACAAGATGACGATAATCTTTGCCTTATCCCTCATCGTCGAGTATATTTCCTTTTTGGTCTATGATCTTTCAAACAACAGCGGAGGCGATCCCAAGCGCCTCGCTGTCCGGATGGCCGCAGGAGTGACCGGAATCATATTGGTGATTCTGGAGGCTTTGATGACCACATCCCTGGAGGCGAGGAACCTGGTTCTTGACGTCATGGCGGCGACCCAGATTCTTGTCATGTATCCATGCTCGTATGAGAAACCATCCCTGTCTTTCAGGTCGGCGCTTTACATCGAGGGGGCGGTGGCGGCCTCGTTCATCTACAGCATGGTTTTGCCGGCGGGGTATTTCGGATTCCGGTCCGAGAGGATATTCTTCTCCTGTATCGTCATGCTGGTGATACTCTCCGTCAACCATTTCTCGGCCACCGCCAGGCGACTCGACGGGATCAGGTTGTTTTTCAGGAACAACTCGGTCTGGCACAATCTCGAGGACTACTCCCGCTCGGTTTATTCCTTGCTTTTCATGGGGCTCGGGATCTTCTCTCTATGCGCGTTCCTTGTCCCGGGGGACGCCGGCGAGGCGATGTGCCTTGTCTCGGTTTTTCTGTTTATGGGGCTTTACGCCATCCTTTACTCGAAGGCCTTGACAGGGAGGACTTTCCTGTTGACAAAAGCCACCGAGAAGAAAGTAAAGGACATTATAAAAGGCAATCTCCGGACCTCTTTTATAGACAAGGCCGAGGAGGATAAGAAGATGAACAACCTCTATAACCGGATACTCCTGTATATGAATGAGAAGAAGCCGTACCTGGATCCGGAGTTCAGGATGGATGACATGGCCACGGAACTCTACACGAACAAACTGTACTTATCCCGCACGGTCAATATCCTCTCCGGCAGGAATTTCAGGCAATTCGTGAACTATCACAGGGTGCAGTACGCCATAGCCCTGTTCAAGAAGGACCCGAGGCTGAAAGTGGCGGAGGCCGCGTCGATGTCCGGCTTCCACTCGACCGTGTCTTTCAACATGGCGTTCAAGGTCAACACTGGGAAGACACCTTCCGAGTGGTTGCAAGACAAGGTCTTAGACAGATTTAAGTGAGGAAATCCCTTTCCAAGTGGAGGGGGCGGGGGCGGTGATGGCGATGTCCGCCTTGCTGACTGGATGGGAGAGGCGGATCTCCCTGGAGTGGAGGCATATTCCTCCGTCCGGATTGGACCTGGGGGCACCGTATTTCAGGTCGCCCTTGATGACACACCCGGCAGCGGACAGCTGGCAGCGTATCTGGTGATGGCGTCCCGTGAGGAGTTCCACGGCGATCAGGAAATACCGTTCCGTCCGGCCGAGGAGCTTGTAACGAAGCCTCGCCTCTTTGGCTCCCGGGGCGCCCGGTTTTGTGACGAAACTTTTATTGAGTCTCTCGTTCCGGGCCAACCAGTCAACCAGTTCCCCCGACTCTTTCTCCGGCTTCCCGAGACATAGGGCCCAATAGGTTTTGTGGATATTCCCTGATCGGAACATCTCCGAGAGTCTGGAGAGTGCTTTGGATGTCTTGGCGAAAACTACTATCCCGCTAACGGGCCTGTCCAGACGATGCGGAATACCGAGAAAAACTCCGCCCGGCTTCGAGTCCCTTTGGGCGATGTAAGCTTTCAGGGTCTCCGCCAGACACTCATCCCCTGTCTTGTCCCCTTGGACAATCTCGCCGGGGGCCTTGTTGAACACAAGGATGTGGTTGTCCTCATGGAGAATCCTTAAGGAAATGTCCTCGAACTCGACGGGATCCAGTCTCCTGTAAACCATCTTATTTTCCCTCCATGGGCACAAGGGCGAAAGAAGGCATGCCTTTGCAGCAGAGCTTGCCGTTGACCTCGAGCTTGGCCGAGCAGAAGAACAGCTGGCCGCGCCTGTCATCGAGGCTGGCGGTTACCTCACAGAGGTCGCCGGGCTTTACGGTATTCTTGAACCGGACCTTGTCGATCCCGGCGTAAAGAGTGATGTTGCCGGGGATCTCGTCCTTGACCAGTATGGCGCAGCTTTGGGCCATGATCTCGCAAAGGATGACTCCCGGGACAATCGGATTGCCTGGGAAATGGCCTCTCGTGAAAAACTCGTCTTCCTTTATCCTGTATTTCGAGTGGGCCAGGCCGTTCTCGTCCAGATAGGCTTCCTCGATCAGCAGCATAGGCTCCCTGTGGGGGAGGAACTTCTTGATATCCTCGAGGTTAAGAGTCTGAGTCATGGTCTGTGTCCTATGTTAGTCCAAGCATTTCCTGAAGGCGACGCAGGCGTCGTGGCCGCCGAATCCGAAAGAGTCGGATATGCCCAAGGTAAGGTCGGCCTTGACCGCCTTGTTGGGGGTGTAGTCAAGATCACACTCGGGGTCGGGTGTGTCCAGGTTGATGGTTGGAGGGCATACTCCGTCCTTCAGGGCGAGGAGGGTCGCGATGGCCTCGGCGGCGCCGGCCGCCCCGAACATGTGACCGGTCATGGACTTGATGGAGCTTATGTGAGCCTTGTATGCGAAATCGCCGAGAGCGATCTTGTAAGCCAGGGTCTCCGCCGCGTCGTTCAGTTTGGTGCCTGTCCCGTGGGCGTTGATGTACAAAACGTCTTTCTCCTTGTCGAACATGGCTTCCTCAAGAGCCAGGGAGATACACTTGGCCTGAGTCGTCCCGTCCGGCCTTGGTGCGGTGGAATGATAGGCGTCGCAAGTGTTGCCGTATCCTACCAGCTCGCCGATGATCTCGGCCCCGCGGGCCTTCGCGTGCTCATATTCCTCGAGAACAAGGGCCGCGGAGCCGTCTCCCATCACGAACCCCGCCCTGTTGGCGTTGAAGGGGAGTGAGGCGTATTTGGGATCGGTGGCTCTGGAAAGGGCCTTGGCGTTGGCGAAACCGGCGATGCCGATAGGGATGGTGGCGTTCTCGCTGCCTCCGGTGATGATCGCGTCCGCGTAGCCGTGCTTGATGGCTCTGAAAGCCTCGCCCATGGCGTTGGTAGAGGTGGCGCAAGCTGTCACGATGTCAAGGCAGGGGCCTTTGGCTTGGTTGATGATGGCGATGTGTCCGGCGGCGATGTTCGAGATCATCGTGGGGATGAAAAGGGGAGAGATCCACTGGCCGGAGGGGTCCTCGATCATTTTGGATATTTCCCTGAACTGGGTGGCGAATCCGCCAATACCTGATCCGAAATACACGCCGAACCTGAACGGGTCGATATTCTTCCCTTCCCCGGTCGAGACCAGACCAGATTGTTTGACAGCTTGGTAAGCGGCCGCCACACCGTATTGCGTGAAGAGGTCCTGCTTGCGGACGAAAGGCTTGTCCATGCCGTAATCCTCGGCGCGGAAATCCTTCACTATGCCGGCTATGCTGACGGGAAGATTGTTGTTGGAGAACTCCTCGATGTATTCGATACCGCAGACTCCGTCGAGCAGGTTCTTCCAGAAAGTAGGCACGTCATTCCCTACCGGAGAGATGACACCCATGCCCGTTATAACAACTCTTTTGTCCATATTTGATTACTCTGTTTCTCTTATTGATAACGTCACGCGTCTGAGGCGTGAGACGCGAATATAACGATAAAAGTCGGATTACCATTCAAGTACCGCCGCCCCGGAAAGAAGTCCGGCTCCGAAAGCGCTCATCACCACGATGTCCCCACTTTTGAACATCCCCTTCCTGACGCACTCGTCAAGAAGGATCGGGCAAGACGCGGACGAGGAGTTGCCGTGGTCGTGAATATTCACGGGAAATCTCTCAGCTGGGACTTTCATATATTCGATTATTGAGTCTATGATTCTCTTGTTGGCCTGATGGACCATGAACCATGACACATCCTCCTTTTTGACGCCGACCTCGTCCAGAAGGCTCTTGACACCGTTGGTGCAGGCCTCCACGGCGAAACGGAAGACTTCCCGGCCTTTCATCTGCATGGGTATGTCAACATCGGGATACTCGAGATAGGGGGTGTGGAACAGTTTTCTTCTCATCCATATCTTGTCCGAGTCCGGCTCGGAGTTGAGCCTGGTGCCGAGGATGTTGTCACCCTCTGAGAGGACCGCGGCGCCGGCTCCGTCGCCGAACAGCACGCATGTGGAACGGTCTTCCCAGCTGGCCATCCTGGTGGGTTCCTCGACGCAGGCTATCAGGACGTTCCTGACTTTTCCGGCCTTGTAGTACGCCTCCGCCATGTCAAGGGCGTAGACGAAACCGGGGCATGCGCAATTGATGTCGAACATGGGGCACCTCAGGCCGACTTTCTCAGCCACGAGGCAGCACATGCTCGGCGTGTCCTGCTCGGATAAGACGTTGGACACTATGAAAAGGTCGATGTCGGACGCTTTCAGCCCTGACATCTCCAACGCCTTGTTCACCGCTTCGGCTCCGAGATCCTCAATTCTCTCGTTGGTGATGACGTGTCTGGATTTGATACCGGTCCGGGTGGTGATCCACTCGTCGCTGGTATCCAGAAACTCGGAGAGCATCTCGTTAGTCACTATCTTTTTCGGAAGCGCGCTTCCCGTTCCAATGATTCTCATGACCGGAATTAATTATTCACGCGAAAATACATTATCCCCGACGGGTACAAAAATAATTGTGGCGAATTCCCCGGGAGGCGCCTGATCTTTGCGGAAAGTGGCGAATTGCCGCTATTTGTGGCGAAAATCCGGGTTTCGGATATCCTAAAATAATGCTATCTTCGCGAAAATCGGACAAACGATGGCGTTTTCCAACAAACGACTTCCTGGTTATTTCCGGGAAAAGTACCAGTTGACCTACACCGTGACTTTCGCGGCGTTGTTCTCCATCGTGTTCCTGCTTTTGAGCCTTCCTTTCTCGCATAACAGCTGGATGGCTCTCGGTAACTCCCGGTTTTTTGTTTTCACTGTCCTTTTCGCTACAGGCTCCCTCGCTTTCGTGGCGCTGAGCAGATTCCTGATGTACAAGACAAGGAATGTCATGAGCATGACTTTCCTTGGATATTCGGCCTGGTGTCTCGCGGAGGTGGTGATCATCTGTCTGGCGTACTCTTTCATCACCGTGCCCATCACCGGGATCGGCTGGGACCAGTTCCCCGAGACACTCGGGAACGCCCTCTTGTACGGAACTATCTCATTGATTATCCCGGACATACTTGCCGGGATGTATTTCGCCCTGCAGGACAAGAACCAGACGATACGCCTGATGAATTACAGTAATGTCGTCCTGGACGAGAACGTCTTACCCTCCCAACTCGAGAAAATCACGCTTTTCGACAACAGCGGGAACCTTAAGCTATGCGTCAGCGCCTCCAACCTGTATTACATGGAATCGGACGACAATTACATCATAGTCCGTTACACCGATAGCAGGGGAGATCTCAAGCGCTATATGATCCGTTGCAGGATGAAGACCGTGGAGGACAGTTTCAAGGGCAGCAGCCTTGTCCGTTGTCACAGGAAATACATCGTCAACATGGATAAGGTCAAGGTCTTGAGGAAAGAGAAGGATGGTTATGAACTGGATCTGGACAACGAGACCATCCCGCCCATCCCTGTCACAAGGACATATGAGAAAGATGTCCTCGCCGTGTTCAACAGCGCCCCTTCCCGTCGGGAGGATTAATCACCGGGGAACTATCTCGTGAGCCTGTCCAGCGAGAGTTCCACCAGCGAGCGTACCTGAGACTTGTAGTCCGGGTTGCTGCTTTTAAGATACCTGTTCGCTACAGCGCAGCAAATTGTCCCGGCTTTGTGCCCGAAGTGTCTGGCGAGTCCGGCGACAGCCGAGCTTTCCATCTCGAAATTCGTGATCCTGAATTCCCTGAACCTGAATGACTCGTACAAGTCAAGCATCCCGGGCATGGCGAGTCCGAGCCTCACAACCCTCCCCTGAGGGCCGTAGAACCCTGGCGCGGAGATTGTCACACCTTTCACGGAGCAGTCCTCGAATCGGGCGGCCAGATCCTCGCTCGCCTTCACGAAATACGGTGACGGGAGGTTCTTGTCCCACTTGACGTGAGTCTTGAACGCCTCCTCCATCTCAGCGTCGGTGATTTTGTCCCTGTCCGCGTACCAGTTCATCAAGCCATCGCAACCCACTGAGTAATATGAGAATATCGGAGAACCCAACGGGATGTCCGGCTGGATGGCCCCGGTAGTCCCGATCCTGAGTATGGTGAGCTGACGGAGGGTCTCTTTAGGCTCCCTGGTACCGAAGTCTATGTTGGCCAGCGCGTCCATCTCAGTCATGACTATGTCGCAGTTGTCGGTCCCGATCCCGGTCGAGAGAACGGTAAGACGTTTCCCGTTGTATTTGCCGGTGATGGACACGAACTCCCTTGAGGCGTGCCGGAACTCGGTGTCGGAGAGGTATTCACCGATCATGTCCACCCTGCCCGGGTCGCCTACAAGGATGACCAGGTCGGCGAGTTCCTCCGGCTTCAGGTGGATGTGAAAAGCCGATCCGTCGGGATTGATGATGAGTTCTGATTCCGCTATTCTCATGGCTGCTGTTTTTGATGTTATCAATCTCAAATATAACAAAATTCGCCGGAATTATCTATTTTCGCGACATGTGGCAAAGAATCCAGACATTGTATCTCGCTGTCGCGGCGGCTTTGGTCGCGACGTTATTTTTCAGTGTGAAATCGTTCTCTGTGGGTCCTGGAGGCGCTCATGTCGATGAAGTCAAGTATATCTCCTTCGTCCCGTACCTCATCCTGTTGATTGTGACGGGGGCGTTGCAGCTGATCGCTTTGGTGACTTTCAACGCTCGGGTCTTTCAGATGCGCACGGCGGTCCTGGCGGGGCTTGTCTCGCTTGGGTTGCAGGGATGGCTGGCGTTTGATTATCTCGCGGCGCCTGACGCGGTGTTGTTCAGATGGACCGCTATCCTGCCTCTGGTTGTAGCTGTCCTGGATTTCATTGCCGCCAGGCTAATTCTGCGGGATCAGCTTCTTGTGGAGAGTGTCTCGCGCCTTCGGTCGCGGAAGAAGAACCGCAAATTCTAGTTTATTAGGCGGCGAGACGTGCCAACGGCTCCCGACGCTTCGTGCCCTATCCGGGTAAATGGTCGCCGTTGGCACGTCTCGCCGCCGGGCACTTCGCCCAATAAGCCAAATAGACGCTCCGTTGGCAGTCTCGTCTCGGCGCTCAGACCAATCGCATGATGCTGGATCAAGGGACAGGGTCGTAGCCGCTGCCTCCCCAGGGGTTGCATCGGAGCACCCGTCGCACCGTCAGGTAAAGTCCCTTGAACGGGCCCCATTTGCGGAACGCCTCCATGGCGTATGTTGAGCAGGAGGGCTCGAAACGGCAGGTCTTGGGGATATACGGCCCTATGCAAGTTCGGTAAAACCATATCAGACCGAGGAAAGGAGCCGAGATGACATCCCTCGTCACCTTTCGCCAACGGGGTATGCTATAGCTGTCTTTCATCGGAGATTCTTTGAAGAATAGCCTCAACCTCTTCCCTGATGGAGGTAAAGTCCTTCACCTCTTTTGTGTTGTACAGAAGCAGGATGTCCGTGGATGATGGCGCCAAAAGGTATTTCCGGGTCCTGTAGGCCTCACGGAGCCTCCGTTTCAGAAGATTCCTTTTGACAGCTCTCTTGAACAGGCGCTTGGGGACCGAGACCATAACGCGGTTCGTCCCGTCCTGGGCGTCATTTCTCAGATAGCAGTATTTCAAGTCACGGGAGACACCCCATCGGCCCTTGGACATCAGAGCCGACACAGCCGTCTTTCCTCTGACGCGCTCGGATCTCGGAAGGGTGTCCATCTCTGTTTAATTACCGGCCTGGAGGTACAGCTCAATGGCCTTGGCCACCGACGGCGCTTCCGGGGTTGGGGCCTTGACATCAATAGTCAACCCGGCCTCATCCATCGCTTTCACGATGGATTTACCGAACGCGACGAACTTGATGTCGCCTTGCTCGAAACCCGGGAAGTTCTCGAAGAGGGACTTGACATCATAGGGGTTATAGAACACGATCATGTCGTATTCCCTCAGATCCATGTCTTTCAAGTCCTGGGGGACGCTTTTGATGAGAACGGCGGGCTTGTACTCAATGCCTTTCGCATCAAAAAGTCTTGTCAGTGAGGTGCTTCCGCTGGAATCGGACTGAGTCACGAGGAATTTCTCCCCTTTATGTTTCGTGCCGATCTGGTCCATGATGGACTCGGGTGTGCCGTCCCCGTAGAAAATCTTGCGTTTGCGGAAGACGATATGCTTCTGGAGATACATCGCCACGGCCTCTGTGGTGCAGAAATATTTCATGGTCTCCGGCACTTTGACCCTGAGTTCCTCGCAAAGACCGTAAAACGCGTCGATGGCGTGACGGGAGGAGAAAACAACTGCCGTATAGTCCAGAATGTTGATTCTCTGGGATCGGAACTCCCTGGAAGTGAGTGGCTCGATCAAAAAGAACCTTCTGAAGGTGATATCGACTCCATATTGTCCTTTCAAGGCTGTGTAAGGCGCCTCGTTGATAGGGGGCCGCTGTGAGATCAATATCTTCCGGACTGACATAAGCTTTTCATTATCATGCTCTCCGCGCGCCTAGAACAACAAGGCGGAAAGAACCAGAGCGGCGGTAGGCAGCAATTCAAGGCTGCAAAGATATAAAATTGTCGCGAAAGGATCGCAAACCGAGGCGAAAATCTGTCCTCGCCTGTAGATGTGGATAAGATAGGTCAGTCCCGCCTCCCATAGCATGACGGGCCTCGCGGAGGTACCGTCGCCTGTTATGGCTACCCATACACTTCCTGTCAGGAACAGCAGGAAGAAAAGGATCACGTGATAGTTGAGGAAAGACGTGTTGGCGGCCGTGAACACGCTCGAGCCGTATCGGTGCATCTCCAACTGCCAGTTCAGGAAAGCCCTGAGAAGGAAATAGGCGAGGAACACACCTGTCACCATGAACAGTCGGAAGGCCGCGGGCGCCTCCGTGATGAAATCCGGGGTGTAAAGGCCGAAAGCGTGAACCACCATGCAAAAAGGGATGAAAAGGATGGCGGAAATCCAGTTCCGGCTTCTGGAGAGTTGGATGCTGTCCTCGAGAATCAGATTCCCCTTCCACCTGACCGCACAGTCCCAAAGTGACGGGGCGATCTTAAGGAAACTCCTCAAATTCAGTAAGAAGAGTAACGTGAAGAAGACCGCCAGGCCACAGAATACGGGGTTCTCGATAAGATCCATCGTTTGTCAGTTCCCTCTTTTGGCGTTGTATCCTAGTTCTTTTAATAACGCGGTGACCTTGTCCCTGAAGTCGCCTTGTATGGTTATTTCCCCATCCTTGGCCGAGCCTCCCACTCCGCATTTGACCTTCAGGGTCTTTCCCAGGGCGGCGAGATCCTCGCGGGTGCCTGTGAATCCCGTGACAAGGGTCACCTGTTTCCCGCCCCTGTTCCTTCTGTCGATGGACACGATGAGGCGTTGTCTCGAAGGGGGGAGAGTCTCTTCCTCACTTTCCCCGTCAGAGGAATAATTGAAGTCAGGGTCGGTCGAGAAGACCACCCCGAGACGTCGCTTCCAGTCATTGTCGGGCTTCATTTCTATCACCTATTTTCGCGAAGATAGCTATTCTTTTGCTTCTTTGTTTGTATCTTTGTCCGGATTATGCCTTAGAAAACATGGACAGCAGGAAATTCAGACAATGGAATCTTCTGACCGCGGCGGTGGTCTTCCTAATCTCCGCGTTCACATATCTCTCCACGATAGAGCCGACCGCCTCTTTCTGGGATTGCGGCGAGTTCATCGCCTCGTCATACAAACTTGAGGTGGGTCACCCTCCGGGAAACCCGGTGTTTCAGCTGATCGCGCGGTTTTTCACCATGTTCACCGGGGCCTCCAAAGCGGCCGTGATGGTGAACTGCCTCAGCGCCCTTTGCTCCGCTTTGACGATATTCTTCCTTTATCTCACGATAGTGTTCCTCGCGAAGAGGCTTGTGACCCCTCGTAAGAGGGCTGACGGTTCTCCGGGGGATTATTCTGTCTCCGAGGCCGTGGCGATATTCGGAAGCGGGGCCGTGGGTGCCCTGGCTTATAGTTTTTCCGACACTTTCTGGTTCTCCGCTGTCGAGGGTGAGGTGTACGCGATGTCCTCCCTTTTCACCGCCATTGTCGTCTGGGCCATGACCAAATGGTACGAGGCCGAGGACCGCAGATACGCCAACCGGTGGATTGTGCTAATATCCTTCCTGATGGGTTTGTCAATAGGTGTCCATGTCCTGAACCTGCTCGCCTTGCCGATGATAGTGTTCATGTACTATTACAAAATCCGGGAGGACGAGCCTTACTCGGTGTGGGAATGCGTCAAGATTCTGCTTCTGTCAGCCGTGCTGATCGGTGGCATGTTCTTCGTGATGATCCCGTGGATCCCCAAGCTCGCGGCTTATTTCGACCTGTTTTTCGTCAATGTCATGGGGCTCCCTTACAACACCGGCGCCGCCTTCTTCATGCTGGCGCTGCTGGCGCTTTGTTTCTGGGGCCTCTTTGACACTTTGAAGAAGGGTAAGGTGTTCTGGAACACAGCCCTACTTTGCGTCACGACAATTCTTATAGGTTTCTCCATTTTCAGTGTCGTGGTGATACGCTCCAACGCCAAGACTCCCACGAACGAGTATCAGCCTGACAACGCTTTCACTCTGGTCCGTTACCTTTCCCGGGAGCAGTATGGCTCTGTGCCCTTGCTTTACGGCCAGTATTTCGGGGCGCCGTGTGACCTTAAGCAAGGGACTTATTGGGCCCCGCTGAACGGGAAGTACAAGAAGGTCCCCGCTCCTGTCGAGCCGGTTTACGACCCGGCCGGCAAGATGCTTTTCCCGAGGATGTACAGCAACGACGACCGCTCAGTCAAGTTCTACCAGCAGTATATGAACGGGAAGGGCAGGACAGTGCCCGGAGCTGAATACAAGAAACCCACTTTCGGGGCCAATATGATGTATTTCCTGGACTTCCAGATGGGGTGGATGTACTGGAGGTATTTCATGTGGAATTTTGTCGGCCGCCAGAACGAGATCCATACCCCTTCGGCCGACTTGTTCACCGGTAACTGGGAAAGCGGGATTAAGGCTATCGACAGGATACACCTCGGGGACCAGGGAAACGCTCCTGAATGGCTAAAGGAAAACAAGGGAAAGAACCATCTGTTCTTCCTCCCGCTGCTTCTCGGCATCCTTGGTTTGCTGTTCCAGTTCGACAAGGACAAGAGGGGTTGCTGGCTGACCTTTCTCCTGTTCTTCATGACCGGGATAGCCGTGGTGATGTATCTCAACCAACCACCGTTCCAGGTGAGGGAGAGGGATTACGCCTACGCCGGCTCGTTCTACGCTTTCACGATCTGGATAGGCCTTGCCGTTGCCGCTTTATATTCATGGATATCAAATGCCTTGAAAGGCAAGAACCCTGTCGTCGTGGCCTCGCTCGTGACTGTCGCGTGTCTTGGGGTCCCGGCCCTCATGTGTGCCCAAGAGTGGGACGACCATGACAGGAGCAACCGGCGCACATCGGTTGAGGTGGCTTATAATTATCTCAATTCCGTGGGCCCTGACGGTATTCTCGTCACCCACGGCGACAACGACACCTTCCCTCTCTGGTACGCCCAGGAGGTTGAGGGTATCAGGAACGACGTGAGGATATGCAATACCTCGTTGCTCGGCACCGACTGGTACATAGACCAGATGAGGTACGCCATCAACAACGCCGCCCCGCTTGAGTTGTCTATTGGCCAGGAGCAGTATCTTTACGGGACAAACGAGTGGGTGAACATCATGGACAGCAGGAATCAGGCCGTCAACCTGTCAGACTGCATCACGGTGTTCAAGCACCCGGACGCCAAGGTGGTGACTCAGGACGGTAGAAAACTTGACTACTGGGTTTCCAGGAAGATGATAATCCCCGTCAACAAGGAGAATTGTCTCAAGCACGGGATTGTCAGCCCGAAATTCGCTGACCTTATCCCTGAGTCCATGGTTCTTGAGATCCCCGCTGACAAGTCTGGCCTGACAAAGCCTGAGCTGTTCATGCTTGACCTTCTTTCCACTTATGACTGGGATAAGCCGATCAACCTGCTCAACATGGGCGGTGACCTTAACATCGGTCTCAAGGAATATTTGATGTTCGACGGTTTCTCTTACCGGCTCGTGCCATTCAAGAACAAGGTGTCATCCCTCGACATCGGTCTCGTGGATACAGACGAGTTATACTATAAACTGACGAAGGTCTTCAAGTTCGACGCCGTTTCAAGGGACGACTATCTGGTTGACTATCAGAATATGTACACGTTCATGGGCGTCATGTCGCTCCGCAACCTGTTCATATCGTCAGCCTCCGCCTTCCTCAAGGCAGGGGAATACGACAGGGTGGAAGAGGCTCTTGACAAGTGCCGTGAAGTGATGAGGCCGGACAGATATCCTTACGATAACTCATTGCTCGGATGGGCTTCGAACGCCCTGTTCCCGATCGAGATGGTGAGGGACTATTATTCCATCAAGAATCCCCAGAAGGCCCGTGAGGTGGCGACCGAGCTGTTCGCCCAGCTTAAGGAGTCGATAGCCCTGTATCTCGATTTCTATCCGGAGTACAAGGAGGATCTCGAGTACAACTGCCAACTGGTCTATTATATGACCAACGAGATCAAGAAGTTGGGAGACGAGGGCTTCGCGAAAGAGATAGAGTCGGAGCTGGCGGATTTCCTGCAGGCCAACGCCTAGCGTCTGAGGCGCACGAAGATTGACAGGGGGAGGACTTTGCCGAACCTGTCCTCAAGCGCGAGCTCGCCGGAGTCCAACTCGGTCGAGGCCGTCAGGTCAAGAGCCTGGCGGGTCACAGTCTCTCCAAGAGCTGCGGAGAAGCCGTTGGAATAGAGGTTCAGCACCATGAAACTGTTCTCCGGCGCCAGAATATTCCCGACATTCCTCATCATCTCGAAGAGGCACTCGTCCAGTTTCCATTTCTCTCCGTCCGGTCCATGTCCATAAGCCGGTGGGTCGAGAATGATCCCTTGGTAAACATTTCCCCTCCGGGCCTCCCGGCGAACGAATTTCATGGCGTCCTCAACTACCCAGCGGATACCGTCAAGGCCGCTGCGTTCCTGGTTCTCGCGGGCCCAAGTGACCACCTGTCTCACCGAGTCAAGATGAGTCACGTCGGCTCCGGCGGACTTGGCCGCCAGGGAGGCGGCGCCGGTGTACGCGAACAGGTTCAGCACCTTGGGCCGCTCACGAGAGGCGGCGGCGATAGCCGAGGTCTCTCTGAATATATACTCCCAGTTTGGGGCTTGCTCGGGGAATACCCCGACATGCTTGAAAGAAGTGAGTCCGAGACGCATGGAGAAAGACGCTCTTCCGGCATTAGCAAGCCTGTACCCGATCCACCATTGGTCTGACATGGCCTTGAGCCGGTCCCAAGTGCCGCTGTCCTCCTTCCCGGCCTTGCCGAACCCGGCTCCCGGAGTGAATCTGACGTGGGTCAGGGAATCCCACTCCTTGTCGGTCATCTCCTTGTCCCACAACGCTTTGGGCTCGGGACGGGCAAGCGTGTACCCGCCGAACCTCTCGAGCTTCATCCCTCCTCCGGAGTCTAGCAGCTCGTAGTCTTTCCACTGATGTGACGGAAACTCTGTCGGCATGATGGTGCAAAGATAAAAAAATAGTATCTTTGCTACGGAAAAACGACAATAAATAATAATCATTAATCATATGCAGCACATCGACACCTACGATTTCAAAGGCAAGAAAGCGATTGTCAGGGTGGATTTCAACGTCCCGCTCGACGAGAATTTCAACATTACCGACGACACCCGCATCCGCGCGGCCCTTCCGACTCTGAAGAAAGTCCTCTCCGAGGGGGGCTCCCTCATATTGATGTCCCATCTCGGACGCCCCAAGGGGGTGACTGAGAAGTTCTCTTTGAAGCATATAGTGGCCCATGTCTCAGAGTGTCTGGGTGTTCCCGTCCAGTTCGCCGGGGACTGCCAGAAAGCCGACGCTCAGGCCGCGGCGCTGAAACCCGGCGAGGTCCTGATGCTCGAGAACCTTCGCTTCTACGCCGAGGAGGAAGGAAAGCCCAGGGGACTGGCGGAGGACGCCACTGAGGATGAGAAGAAAGCCGCCAAGAAAGCGGTCAAGGAGAGCCAGAAAGAGTTCGTGAAGAAACTCGCCTCCTACGCCGACTGCTACATCAACGACGCTTTCGGCACCGCCCACAGGGCCCACGCCTCTACAGCCCTGATAGCCGCCTATTTCCCTGAAGACAAGATGTTCGGTTATCTGATGGAGAAGGAGATCAAGGCTATCGATAACGTTTTGAAGAACGCCCGCAGGCCTTTCACCGCCATCATCGGAGGCTCCAAGGTGTCTTCCAAGCTGGCGGTCCTCGAGAACCTGCTCGGGAAGGTGGACAACCTCATAATCTGCGGCGGAATGGGTTATACATTCATCAAGGCCGAGGGCGGCAGCATCGGTGACTCGCTCCATGAGGACGAGCTTATCCCCCAGGCCAAGGATATCATGCGCAAGGCTCAGGATCTCGGGGTCAACGTGTCCCTGTCAGTCCAGACCCGCGTCACACAGGAGTTCAGCAACGACGCTCCCGAGAAGGTGGTTCCTTCTCACAAGATTCCCGACGGTTGGGAGGGACTGGATTGCGGCCCCGCGTCCATCGAGAACTGGGCCAGGATCATCCTCGCCTCCAAAACCATCCTCTGGAACGGCCCGGCCGGAGTGTTCGAGTTCCCTAATTTCGCGACCGGCACGGAGAAAATCGCGGAGTTGGTAGCCGAGGCGACAGGCCGCGGCGCGTATTCACTCGTCGGGGGAGGCGATTCAGTCGCCGCCGTTACCAAGATGGGGTTCGCCGACAAGGTGAGTTATGTCAGCACCGGCGGAGGCGCCATGCTTGAGGCTATCGAGGGGAAAGTCCTTCCCGGAATCGCGGCTATTCAGGAATAACACCAGGCCATGGATCCGCTCGTGGTGCATTGGAACATGAATCCGGAGATATTCCGGATCGGTGGTTTCGCTGTCAGGTGGTACGGGCTCCTGTTCGTCTCAGGTTTCATACTGGGATACTGGATGTTCGTCAAGTTCTTCGAGCGGGAAAAGCTGAACAAAAGTATTCTTGACCCGCTGCTTTACACTCTTCTTTTGGGAACGTTGGTCGGCGCCCGTCTTGGACACTGCATGTTCTATGGTTTCAACCACTATTTCGGGTCGTGGAAAGGCTTTCTTGAGATTTTCAAAGTCTGGGAAGGTGGTCTTGCCAGCCATGGCGGCGCTATCATGCTGATCCTCTGCATGTGGTGGTTCGCGTCCAAGTACGGCAAGAAGAATCATATCGACTTCCTTTGGATCATGGACCATCTTTGCATAGCCGTGGCTTTCGCAGGTGCCTTTATAAGACTCGGAAACCTTTGTAACTCTGAAATTTACGGCGATGTGACCAATCTCCCTTGGGGCTTTGTTTTCGAGCGGAGGGGAGAGACGGAACCCAAGCACCCGACCCAGATTTACGAGGCCCTGAGCTACTTCATCCTCGGTCTATGCCTGGTCTGGCTCTATGTGAAGAAGCTGGACAAGATGTACAGGGGGTCTTTCATAGGGATATTCTTTATCGTGTGTTTCGGGATGAGGTTTATCATCGAGTTCATAAAGGAGCCTCAGGAGGCTTTCGAGAACGACATGGTACTGAATATGGGACAGACACTCAGTGTTCCTTTCATCCTCATCGGGATTGCTCTACTGGTTTACGCCTATAAAAAGAAAATCCCGGCCAGGGCGGTTATCCCCGATACCCGTCCCAGGAAATCCGAGCCCACCCATTACGCCAAAAGTTTGAACGGCTGATGATTAAAGCGTTATTCTTCGACATAGACGGGACGCTGGTGTCGTTCGGTGCCCCGGGCATGTCGGAGACACTGAAAGACAGTCTTCACGAGCTTCGCGCCAGGGGCGTGAAGCTCTTTATTTCCAGCGGCCGGCATGTCCTGGTTATGAACAACATCGACAACTTCCCGTTCGACGGCTACATAGCGATGAACGGCGCATTGACAATCCTGGATGGGGAAGTGATTGACCATCACCCTCTTCCGAAAGACTTGTCGCTCAAGATCGCGGGTATCACCCGAGAGATGAACGTGGCTTGCTGGGCTTTCGCCGACACGGTCTGCGGCATCAATTTCGAGAACGAGTTGACAAGGGAGGTCTCACGTACCCTCAATTTCTTCCCGGAGAGTTATTTGGACCTCGAGGAGGTGGCACGGGAGCATGAGGTCTATCAGTACACGATGTACATGAGCGTCGAGGAGGAGAGGAAATATCTTCATCCGGTTCTCCAGGGAGTGGAGTATCCGCGTTGGCATCCGTATTTCGCCGACATAGTCCCGGGAGGCCTCTCCAAGTCCTACGGGGCCTCAAGAATCTTGGAGAGAATAGGCGTTGAACCCGGGGAATGCATGGCTTTCGGAGACGGTGGGAATGACATCCCGATTCTTCGCTATGCTGGAATCGGAGTGGCGATGGCGAACGCTCCCGACGAGGTGAAAGCGGCGGCCGGCTATGTCACTGATTCGGTTGATGATGATGGTGTCGTGTCGGCGTTGGAGCGTTTCGGCGTTCTTTAAACGGACCCGAGTGTTTTTTATTGGTTTAGCACCATATTTGCGAGGTTTCTAAGTCTTATTAATATAACACGAGAATGACAAAGACAATGATAAGGCTGGTCTTGACGGCGGCGCTGTCAATAGCGTCGTTTCCTATGTCCGGACAGTTCAAGGGCGGCTCGGTTCCTTCATCTTCTGAAGGCGATACCTCGACTGTCGTGATCTCGCTTGACGACGCCCTCAAGATAGCCCTCAGCGAGAACGTGGCTGTCAAAGTGGCGGATAAGGAGATCGAGAGGAGTGAATATGCCAAGAAAGGCACATATTCCTCCCTTTTCCCCCAGGTCTCCGGCTCAGGCTCTTACCAAAGGACCATCAAGAAACAGATCATGTACATGGACTCCGACAGCGAGGAAGACGGGGAGGGCGGAGGATTCGGCATGCTCAGTTCCCTGGCCCCTTATTTCGTGAGGATCAACGAGTTGTCCGCCATACAGGGGATGCCTCTGATTGTCCCGGGAGAAAGCGACACCTCCGACTCAAACAGCGGTTTCGCGGTTGGTCGTTGGAACACGTACAATTACGGGATCTCTGCGCAAATGCCACTGGTGAACGCCCAGCTTTGGGAGAGCATCAGGATCTCCGGCCAGGCGGTGGATCTGGCGGTGGAGAAGGCCCGCTCCTCGAGGCTGGACATGGTCACCCAGGTAAAGCAGGCGTATTACGCCGTCCTGCTGGCCAAGGAGGCCTTCAATGTCTATAAGGATGTGTATGAGAACGCCGTAGAGAACTTTGTCCAGACAGAGAGGCGCTATAACGCCGAGAAAGCCTCCGAGCTCGAGTACACAAGGGCCAAGTCGGTGGTCGCCGGGGCGATACCCAACGTCTATAACGCCGAGAGCTCTGTGATCCTCGCCCTATGGCAGCTCAAGGCCGTGATGGGAGTCGATCTTGAAAGGAATATCGATGTGGCCGGCTCGCTGGAGGACTATTCCGCCCAGATGTTCAGGGACATTCACGACAACGACGATCCCTCCCTCGACTATAACACGACTCTCCGTCAGCTGGAGATCCAGGCCGACCAGCTCGCGTCCACGATAAGGATGTACAAAGCGGCTTATCTGCCGACCCTGTCGGCGGCCTTCGCCTACAGCATGATCGCCATGACCAATGATTTCAAGTTCAGCGAGTACAAGTGGTCGCCATATTCCTATGTCGGCCTGAACTTGAACATTCCCATATTCACGGGTGGCAAGAGACATTACGATGTCAAGCAGGCGAAAGTCCAGGCGGTCGAGCTCGATCTTCAGAGGATAGAGACCGAGAGGCAGTTGAGGATAGCCATCCGGCAGTATCTCAACACCATGGAGACAAGCATGAACAGCTATAACGCGGCTGTGGAGGCGTACAACCTGGCCCGGAAAGCATATGACATCGCCGCCAAGTCGTATAAGGTCGGCAAGGGTACCATCACTGATATGAACGACGCCCAGCTGACATTGACTCAAGCCAGTCTGCAGCAGTCACAGGCCGTCTATAATTTCATCGTCGCCAAATCCAACCTTGAGAAGACTTTGGGGTATGATTTCATAGATGACAATGGCGAGGTTGATCTTGAGAGAATGTAAGAAATAAGAAAGAGAAACAATATGGACAGATTTTTCAAGACAGGCGTTTCCGCCCTTGCCATTATTTTTTTAGCCTCGTGCGGAGGCAAGAAAGCCTCTGGCGAAATGGCTATTGAAGAGGAGAAGGCCCCCTTGGTCACCACCGCGGTGGCGGTGGTCGAGGCCGTGCCTCAGGACGAGGTCTATTCATCCACAGTCGAGGCTTACGCCATCAACAACATAGCTCCCCAGACCGGCGGGAGGATACAGACCATCAGGGCGGATGTGGGATCATTCGTCTCCAGAGGGCAGATCCTGGCCACCATGGACGCGGCGCAGCTTGACCAGACACGCCTCAAGCTCATCAACGATTCCACTGAGCTTAGCCGTCTGAAGAGCCTCTATGAGGAGGGCGGGGTCTCCAAGTCAGATCTCGACGCCGTGGAAATGGCCTACAATGTCAGTCGCCGATCTTATAACAATCTGGCGGAGAACACCTTCCTCCGCTCTCCCATCAGCGGTGTCGTGACGGCGAGGAACTATGACCGCGGCGACCTTTACGGCGGTCAGCCGATATTCGTCGTCCAGCAGATCACGCCCGTGAAACTCCATGTCGGTGTCTCCGAGAGCGACTACACCAAGGTCAAGTTGGGCAACCAGGTGGAGATCACCGTCGATGCCATCCCCGGCAGGACGTTCTCCGGCAAGATCAACAAGGTATTTCCTACCATGGACGCCGCCACCCATACCTTCGTGACCGAGATCCTGGTGCCGAACGCGGACCGGGCGCTCCGTCCGGGTATGTTCGCCAGGGTGAAGGTCGAGTTCGGGGTCAACAACAGCGTGGTGGTGCCCGAGGAATCCTTGGTTAAGATGCAGGGCTCCGGCCAGAGATGCGTCTATGTTCTCCGGCCCGATGGCACTGTGGAGAGCGCGCTTGTGAAGATGGGACGTCACGTGGGCGACAAGTACGAGATTCTGGAAGGCCTGTCCGCGGGTGATGTCGTCACGGTTAAGGGCAGCACCAGCCTCAAGGACGGAATCAAGGTGGAAGTTACTGAGAATTAATCCAGGAAGCCAATGAGTGTCATTAGATCCGCGGTGAATAAACCGGTCACGACGGCTTTGGTCTTCCTGGCCTTCGCGATTTTCGGAATATATTCATTGATAAATACTTCAGTGGCCCAGTTCCCGGATTTCGACGCGAACGTCGTGCTGGTGATGTCATCCTATCAGGGGGCCAGCGCCTCCGACGTGGAGAACAACCTGACGAAGTTGCTGGAGAACACGCTGAACAGCGTGGCCAACCTGAAGAACCTTACCTCCAGGTCGAGGGAGAATGTCTCGATAATAATGCTGGAGTTCAAGTACGGGACAGACATCGACGACGCGAGCAACGACATAAGGGACAAACTGGACCTGATCAACTCGTCCCTGCCGGACGGCGCCTCCGTTCCGGTTCTGTTTAAGTTCGGCATGGACGATATGCCGGTCCTGATCCTCTCCGCCACGGCTGACAAGAGCATGGACGGGCTAGACAGGATTCTGGATGACCGGGTTGTGACCCCTCTAGGCCGCGTGTCCGGAGTCGGTACCGTGTCGGTGGCTGGAGCCCCCGCCAGGGAGATTCACGTCTATTGCGATCCGGCCAGGCTGGAGGCCTACGGGCTCACTGTCGCGGGAATATCCCAGATTATAGCCGCCGAGAACCGCAACGTGCCTTCAGGAAGCATTGACATCGGCTCTGAGTCGTTCGCCCTCCGCGTGGAGAAGGAATTCAAGGATCCTTCCGAGCTTCTGGACATAGTGGTCAGCTACCGTGGTGGCCAGGTGGTATACCTCAGGGACGTAGCGCGTGTCGAGGACGGGCTGGAGGAGAAATCCCAGGAGTCCTACACCAACGGGCGCAGGTCGGCTATGATAGCCATCCAGAAGCAGTCCGGGGCCAATACGGTCAATGTGGTCAAGGCGGCCAAGCAGAGGATAAAGGAGATCGGGCCGTCCCTGCCTTCCGACATCGAGATCACCGAGGTGGTGGACAGCTCCTCCGAGATCCTCAATACCATAGATTCCCTGAAGGAGACGATACTCATCACCCTGATCGTGGTCATGCTGGTCGTCTTCATTTTCCTGGGCCGCTGGAGGGCCACTTTCATTATCGTCCTCTCTATCCCCATCGCGCTCCTGGGCTCTCTGGTTTATCTTTTCGCGACAGGCAACACGTTGAACATCATATCGATGTCGGCGTTGTCGATAGCGATCGGAATGGTTGTTGACGACGCGATCGTGGTGCTTGAGAATATATCGACACATCTCGAGAGAGGAGAGAAACCCAAGGAGGCCGCGGTGCATGGCACCTCGGAGGTGGGCATCTCCGTCATCGCCTCCACCCTGACTATGCTCTGCGTGTTCATTCCCCTGACCATGGTCTCGGGAATGGCCGGTCTCATGTTCAAGCAACTGGGATGGATAGTGAGCATCATCATGATCATATCGACCACGGCCGCCCTTACGCTGGTGCCTATGCTATGCTCCAGATTCCTCAGGAGCGGTCCCAAGACCGGTCGTCTGCACAGGGTGATATTCGACCCGATCGAAAGTTTCCTGACATGGCTCTCGAACGGTTACGCGAAGGTTATCGCATGGTCGGTCTCCCATAGGGGACTGGTAGTGGGTATCATCCTGGGCTTGTTCATCATCGTCCTGGCTCTCCTCGCGCCGGGGCTCAAGACGGAGTTCTTCCCGTCCATGGACGAGGGCAGGCTCTCCGTGTCCATCGAGCTTCCGGTGGGAACCGAGCAGAGCGTAACCGGCCGTTTCGCTAAGGATTTCGCGGATCGTATGGAGGCGGAAATACCTGAGATACAAGTTCTTCAGTACCGCTACGGCCAGGCGAGCTCAGACAACGTGATAGGAAGCTTGCAGAACAACGGCTCGTATGTCATCTCTATGAATGTCAACCTTGGATCGATGGAGAAACGCGAGCGTTCCTCGGCAGAGATAGCGGACATCATCAGGAACGACTTGCGGGAATATCCTGAAGTCAAGAAGGCTACTGTGACCCAAGGGATGGGAGGAATCGGAGGAGCGTCTTCCCTCAGCCTGGAAATATACGGCTATGATTTCGACGAGACCGAGAGGATAGCCAAGGAGGTCCAGGCGCGGATGCTCGAGGATCCCTCTTTCACCCAGGTTGTCCTTAGCCGCGATGACTATACTCCTGAGTACCAGGTCGATTTCGACAGGGAGAAACTTGCCCTTAACGGGCTCAATTCCTCGACCGCCGCGGCGGCTTTCAGCGCGGCCATGAGTGGCTCAGTCAATTCCTTCTACAGGGAGGAGGGAGACGAGTACAACATCAGGGTCATATTCGACAAGCGTTTCCGCTCAAGCGTGGAAGATATAGGGAATATATTGATTTACACCCCGTTGGGCGGATCGGTGAGGATTAAGGACATAGGCCGGGTAGTGGAGTCGAAGGTTCCTCCGACCATTGAGAGGAAGAACCGTGAGAGATACATCTCCGTCACCGGAATCGTGTCGAAGGGGAAGGCCTTGAGTGAGGCCGTGGCCGCCACCCAAAGGATTGTCAAGGCGACGGATATACCTAACAACATATCGACCGAGTTATCCGGAGACTACGAGGACCAGCAAAGCATGTTCAAAGATCTCCTGATCCTGATCATCCTCATCGTGATCCTGGTCTATATGGTGATGGCTTCCCAGTTCGAGTCTTTCATGGGCCCCCTGGTTATCATGTTTTCCGTCCCGTTCGCCTTCATTGGAGTGATAATAGGCTTGACAGTTAGCGGATCCGCTCTAGGGATGATGTCCATGGTAGGTATTATTATCCTCCTGGGAATAGTAGTGAAGAACGGTATCGTGTTGATTGACTACACCATCCTCATGCGTGAGAGGGGGATGAGCGTCGTGGACGCCTCCGTGACGGCCGCGAGAAGCCGTCTGCGTCCTATCCTGATGACCACCCTTACCACCGTCCTCGGTATGTTGCCGATGGCATTGGGAAGGGGAGAAGGATCGGAGATGTGGCGAGGTCTCGGAGCCACGGTCTGTTGGGGTCTGTCGTTCTCGACCTTGATCACTCTGGTTTTAATCCCCACCGTGTATTGCATATTCGCCACCCGACAGGAAAAGAGAAAGGCGGCCAAGTCGTAAACGATTCAATGACAACGATATGAAAGCTATATTCATTGCATACAACCAGGCTTACGGAGATGAGATTGTGGAGCTTCTCGAAGAGATGGGTCAAAGGGGATTCACCCAATGGACCGAGATTCAGGGCCGCGGCGGCGACCGGGGGGAGCCTCATTACGGCAATCACGCCTGGCCCACCCAGAACCATGCGGTCATCACGATAGTCAAGGACGACGGGAAGGCTGAAGAGATAATGGCCGCCTTGAAGGAAAGAGACGGGATGTATCCCGACCTCGGCCTGAGGGCCTTCCTCTGGACTGTCGACAAGATGGTTTAGGGTTTTGAAAGACTCGTTGAAATTGTTATATTTGTATTTACGCTTAAAATAGTAAAGAATAATCATGGAAATCACAGCTACCAATGGTAATTTTTCGGAGATTCTCTCCGCGAATAATGTAGTAATGGTCGACTTCTGGGCGACTTGGTGCGGTCCTTGCCGCATGCTTGGCCCCACTGTGGAGGCGATCGCCGGTGAGTATGACGGCAAAGTGGCCGTAGTAAAGTGCAATGTTGACGACTGCGAGGATATCGCCGTCCAGTATGGTATCAGGAATATCCCCACGCTGATCTTCTTCAAGGGTGGTCAGGTGGTTGACAGGCTCGTGGGCAATGTCCCCAAGGCAGAGATCACCGCCAAGTTGGACGCCCTTCTTTAGTCCCATCATTTATTGACAATCATGTAAAAGATGAAAAAGATTATTCTCGCGGCCCTAGCCGCGGCGCTTTCTTTCGGGCTTAATCTCAACGCCCAGCACTACAACAACACCAGATTCGGGATAACCGGCGGCTTTACCTCATCGTCCGCCAAGATCAAGGATGTGGATACCAAATCCATCTCCTTGTACAACGCCGGATTGGCTGTCGAGATTCCTCTCGGGGCGGGTTTCGCCATTCAGCCAGGCCTTCTGTATCAGGTGAAGGGCATGGCCCTCGACAAGTGGACCGACTCGACAGGAAAGCAGATCAATCAGACTTTCGAGACCAAGGTCGGCTATCTTGAGCTCCCTCTGCAGCTCCAGTGGGGCCCTGACCTCTGGCTTTTCCGCCCGTACGGTTTCGTCGAGCCCTTCGTCGGTTACAAGATCAACGCCGGCAAGAGCGAGTACAGCGAGGAGCTCAGGAAGGTTGAGTACGGCCTTGGCCTGGGAGCCGGTATCGACATCTGGCACCTCCAGTTCTCCGCCAAGTATTTCTGGAATTTCGGCGGCATCTACAACAGCGACATCGAGAAGACAGGGACCACCATCAAGGGCCTGAAAGAAGGGGGCAACTTCAACGGCATAGCCTTCTCGATGGCCGTATTCTTCTAATAGTGAGTCAGATGGCCCGGGAACGCGAGATAGTGATCTTCTGCTCGGCCAGCGGCGACATTGCCCCGAAGTTCAACCAGGCCGCCAGGGAGGCTACCCGAGCGGCTTGTTCTCTTGGATACACGATCGTGTCCGGAGGCACTGTCCGCGGCACCATGGGGGTTGTGGCCGACGAGGCGGTGGCATGCGGGGGTCGCCATATCGGCGTCCTTCCCCGTTTCATGAGGGAATACGCCTATCCCTCCTTGAGCGAGACTGTTTGGACAGACACGATGGCCGCCCGCAAGGAGAAGATGAGGGAAGACACAGTAGCCGCCCTGGCATTACCTGGGGGAATCGGCACTCTTGACGAGTTGATCGAGACTCTGACACTCGCTAAACTGAATCTTTACGGCGGGAGGATTCTGGCTTTGAACATAGACGGTTTTTATGACCCTCTCAAAATCCTGCTGGATCATTATGTGTCCACAGGAATGCTGGACGCCCATTCCAGAGAGTTGATTTCATTTCCTGAGTCGGTAGGGGAACTCGTCAATCTTCTGAAATGACTTGATCATATCGATGCTTAAGCGGATAAAGAGCCTTCTGGGACAGGATTGGATTGACACTATCGGTCTGATCCGATCATCGTTGAAAAGCGACATAGATTTGTTGGACAACACCAACGCCGCCATTCTTTCCCACGGGGGCAAACAGTTGCGTCCCTTGATGTCTCTTCTCATCGCGAGGGCTTGCCCGGGAGGGAGGGTCTCCGCCGACAGCATCCGTTTCGCGGCGGCGTCGGAGCTTCTTCACAACGCGACACTCCTTCACGACGATGTGGCGGACAACAGCGCCGAGAGAAGGGGAGTCCCCACCGTGATGTCCCTTCTGGGCGGGTCCGCGTCAGTTCTGATTGGGGACTTCTGGCTCGTAAAGGCCATGGAGGTCATCCTATCCTCACCTGAGCGAGGGGATATGGTGATCCGGATTTTCGCCAAGACTCTGTCCGATCTGGCTGAAGGCGAGATGCTCCAGTTGCAGAAGGCCGCTAGCGGGGATACCGACGAGGAGGACTATCTCAGGATCATCTACAACAAAACCGCTTCCCTTTTCGAGGCGGCGGGCATCTCGGCCGCGATCTCGGTGGAGGCGACCGATCCAGTGAGAGAGGCTGTCAGGGACTATTGCGTGAATCTCGGGATCGCCTTCCAAATCAAGGATGACATGCTTGACTACTCCGGCGGGGACGGATTAGGGAAACCCGTGGGCGCTGACCTCGAGGAGCAGAAGATTACCCTTCCACTTCTGGGTGCTTTGTCACATGTCAGCGAGGAGGAGGGAGCGAGAATCCGGGGACTGGTGACGGACATAGGGATTCGTCCCGGGAATAAACTGATTGTAAGGGATTTCGTCTTAAATAACGGTGGCCTTGAGTACTCCGGGGAGAGACTTCAGGATTATACATCAAAAGCGGTGAGAGCGCTTGACGGGCTTCCCGAATCCGAGGAGAAAGCCTGTCTTGTCGAGATCGCTGGACTAATGGCAGGTAGAGACAGATGACGCTTAAAGAGATCATAGGCAACCGGGATGTGGTCTCGGCTTTAGAGGGGATGGTCCGTGAAGGTCGTGTCCCTCACGCCATGATGCTCTATGAGAACGATGGCTGCGGGGCTATGGCCGTGACTCTGGCTTTCCTTAGCGAGCTTTTCGGGAGCGAGCGCAAAGTCTCCGGACTGATGCACCCTGATGTCCATTATGTTTATCCTGTCGCGTCCGGCACAAAAGTGAATGAGAAGGTCGACAAATTGCGCGCGGAGTTGTTCCTGGGTTATTGGCGCGACTTGATGAAAGCCAATCCTTACGCACTAGAGCCGGAAATCTGTGAGGCGTTCGGTATCGCCGGGAAGCAGACTGTGATAAACAACGCCGAGGCCAAGGAGATCCTTGAGACTATCTACCTGACACCGGTTGAGGGAGGATGGAAGGCGGTTGTGGTATATCTCCCAGAGAAGATGAACGCCTCGGCGGCCAACCGCCTGCTCAAGGCGGTTGAGGAGCCTCCGGAGAAGACTGTTTTCATCATGATAACTCATGCCCCGGAGAAAGTCCTTCAGACGATTTCCTCAAGGTGCCAGGCCATGAGACTCAATCCGCTCTCGAGAGAGGAAGTCGCCTTGACGCTGGAGTCCCGTTTCGGCGAATCCGCCACGGACGCTGTATCGGCCGCCCGGTCGGCGGGCGGAAGCGTCGGGGTGGCGTTACGGTACCTGTCGGGCAAGGAGGAATTCGAAGAGAGTATGGGTATTTTTACCGGTTTAATGGAAGCCGTTGATTCTAAAGACCTTGTCTCGGCCCTTTCCTTTGCCGATACTTTGGCAGGCCTGGGCTCGAGGGAAAAACAGAAAGCTTTTTGTAAATTCGCGGCCGAGTGCCTTCGGAAGATATTCATGATCCAGCAGGATCTGCTTCAGATAGCCGGGGTGACTCCGGAAGAGGAGGAAGCTCTGGCCGGGATCGCATCGAGGTGCAAGAAGAGTTTCCCAAGGCAAGCTATCCCCTATATAGACAAAGCCGCTCTTATGATAGACAGGAACGTGGCGCAGAGGATAGTCTTCTCCGACCTTGTCGGCAAATTATTTTCAATTTATTGACGTTGCGATGGATAATATAGATAACGAGACCATAAAGTTCGATTGCAGCCGCGGTTGCGCCGTCACCCGCGACAGCGAGACCGGGGAGATCGACTGCTCTTACCGGCAGGGATGTTGTAAACTGGAGACGTACAACTGGCTCAAAGGAGTGAGCCAGGAGCAGTTCAAGGATTTCTTCGAGGTCAGGTTCAAGAACACCAGGAAAGGCATCTACGTGAACGCCTCGGGTCAGGGTATAAAGACCGGAGACCTTGTGATTGTGGAGGCGGCCAACGGTCACGACCTCGGCATAGTGACCCTCGAGGGACCTATTGTGGGGCGTCAAATGAAGTGCAAGGGCATCGATCCCAAAACCACCGAGCTCAGGAAGATTTACCGCAAGGCGAAGCCTTTTGACATAGCCAAGTGGCAGGAGGCGATAGCGAGAGAGCAAGACACGATGATCCAGGCGCGCAGGATAGCGGCTGAGCTTGGTCTTGACATGAAGATAGGTGATGTCGAGTTCCAGGGCGACGGTACAAAAGCCATTTTCTATTATATCGCGGACGGACGCGTGGACTTCCGTCAGTTGATTAAGGTTTATGCCGAGGAATTCCGTATCAGGATCGAGATGAAGCAGATAGGCGCCCGTCAGGAGGCGGGGCTCATCGGAGGTCTGGGAATATGCGGCCGCGAGCTCTGCTGCGCCAATTATGTCACTAATTTCCAGTCAATCTCCACGTCCGCGGCCAGGGCTCAGGATTTGTCTTTGAACCCCCAGAAACTGGCCGGCCAGTGCGGCAAACTCAAATGCTGTCTCAATTATGAGGTGGCCAATTATCTTGACGCCCAGACCAGGATACCCAAAGTGACCGAGCCGCTTGAGTTCGAGGATGGCCCGGCGTATCTCGTCAAGACAGACATCCTGCAGGAGATAATGTATTTCTCGTACGAGAAAGGTTCCCTCACGAACGTTTATCCGTTGGCGGCTAGCGAGGTCAGGGAGATAATCATGATGAACAGGAACGGTGAGAGACCGGAGTCCCTGAAATTTGAACCTGAGCCTCTCGGTCCCCAGTTTATTTCAGCTGTCGGGGATGACAGCATCACGAGGTTCGATAAACCCAAGAAATCTAAGGGTAAAGGTCGTTCCCGCAGGGACAACCGTAACGGGAAAGGACGTCGTACTACAAAGGATAAATCATGACGGGGATGAGGGGCGGTTCGCTGATATTTTTCATTCTCATAGCCGCGGCTTGCTCCAGACCATCCTCCCGGGAGTCTTTCGTGGCGAGGGAAAAGGCTGAATACGGAGACACATATTCTTTTTATCTTGACTTCTCCGATTCAACCGCCTCATATGGCCTGGACTTTTTCACAAGGCTGGAGCGGGGGGCTTTCGAGACTTTCCCTTCCGATGATATCGTGTTGGATTTGAGGTGGTTCTCCCCGAACGGATCCATTCTGACCGACACCACTTATGTGAGTTTGTCACACCCGGCTGGATCAGCATACTTCACAAAAGACTACATTTCTTCCTATCGTCAGGCTCTTTGTCCGCGTGAGTCCGGCGAATGGCGTTTGAAAGCGAAGGTTGTCAACCGCCCTGACGCTGTTCGGGGAGTTGGAGTGATATTAAGGCAATACTGATGGGACACGATAAATTAAGGAAATTCGCGGAGAACGAGACTTTCTCGTGCCTGCTCCAGCCAGACGCCTCACTGGTGTTGGACAAGAGCGGGGACCCGTCTGGAGGATTGCGTCTCCACGACCATCCGATTAAGGGCAGGTGGAACGGGACGATGTTCGCCCAAGACCAGCCGATCGTGCTTGAGCTTGGTTGCGGGAAGGGTGAGTACACCATAGACCTGTCGAAACGGGTCCCCGGGAGGAATTACATCGGCGTGGACATCAAGGGGGCCAGGCTTTGGAGGGGAGCCAAGACAGCGACGGAGGAGCGGCTTCCCAATGTCGCGTTCCTGCGTACAAGGATTGAGTTCATTGAGGCGTTTTTCGGCCCCGGTGAGGTCTCGGAGATATGGCTCACGTTCTCCGATCCGCAGCTCAAGAGCGAGAATTCACGCTTGACAAGCCCGTTGTTCCTCGAGCGCTACCGCAAATTCCTGAAGCCTGGCGGCATCATACATCTCAAGACCGACAGCCGTTTCCTTCACGAGTATTCCAAGGCCGTTGCCATTGAGAACGGCCTCACCATCCTCGCCGCCACGACAGATCTGTACCACGAAGCCACGGCGGAAGTGTCCCTCCGTTCAACGTCCGCTTCGCGGACCCCACCACCGGCTTCGCCGGCGGTCCCCCCTCTTACGTGCCCGAGGGTGGGCACGGTTGCCGGAGGGACACTTCCGACCGTGGCTGGACCTGAGCTTTTTGAGGTTCAGACGTTCTATGAGAGGATGTTCCTGTCGCAGGGGTATAAGATAACGTATCTGGCGTTCACAATCGACCACGACGGCCCCTACAAGCATCCCTATAGTTTCGACTCGGATTATTGGCGCTCCATCGAGGGGCCCAGAAGGTTCTCTCACTCGCCTTCCTCTACCCAGAGATAGAGCCGGTCGCCGCGGCGCAGTTTGCGGTCGCCCTTCCAATCATCTGGGAATGAGACGGGGATAGAGCATAGGTCTCCTTTGCGGGCCTCCCGTACGGGTTTCAAATCCACCCGGATCTCCTCGACCTTGCCTTCGAAAACACCGGTAGTGGCCCCGATGGCCAGGTATTCGTCACCCACTTTGAAAGAACCGGACTCGACCAGAATCTCTGCCACCCCGAGCCGGTCGTACCAGTTTGTGACTCTCCCGAAATATTCTTTCCTCCGCTTGGCGTGGCTGCCGTAGATCCCGCTCCATTCGCCGAGCCTGGCCCCTTGGTAATAGCCGTCCCAGAAGCCCCTGTTGAACACTTCCGACAGTTCCTCTTTGAGTCTCGCCGCCAGTTCCGGGGTGTATTCCCCGCCGATCACGGCGTCAGCCGCGCGACGATAACAGGAAACTGTTCTCTTAACATATTCGGCCGACCTGGCCCTGCCCTCGATCTTCAGCACCCTGACTCCGGAGTCTATGATCTTGTCCATGAACTCTATGGTACACAAGTCCTTAGGGGACATGATGTATTTGTTGTCGATCTCGAGCTTGTAGCCTGTCTCGAGGTCGGTGACCTCGTAGCCCCTGCGGCAGACCTGGTAGCACTCTCCCCGGTTTCCTGATTTCCCGTGGGCGTGGAGGCTTAGATAGCATTTCCCGGACACGGCCATGCAGAGAGCCCCGTGGGCGAACATCTCGATACGGACCAGGTTTCCGGAGGGACCTGTTATACCCTCCCTCACAATCGCCTCATGTATTCTCTTGACCTGACCGAGATTAAGCTCTCTAGCGAGGACGATCACATCGGCGAACCTTGCCCAGAACCTGACAGCCTCTATGTTAGAGACATTAAGTTGGGTGGAGGCGTGGACCTCTAACCCGATTTCCCCGCAATACTCGACGGCGGCCATGTCAGAGGCGATCACGGCGTCAACTCCAGCCCTCTTGGCGGCTTCCAGGGCCTCCCGCATTTCCTCCAGATCCTCGTCATAGAGGACAATGTTGAGGGTCATATAGGTTTTGACACCGGCCTCCCGGCAGATCCGGGTGACTTCGGGAAGGTCCGCGAGGGAGAAATTGTTCGCCGAATGAGAGCGCATATTGAGCCTGCCCACTCCTAAATAGACCGAGTCGGCCCCTCCGCCGATCGCGGCGGACAGGCACTCGAAGTTGCCGGCCGGAGCCATTATCTCTATTTCTTTCCTGTCCATAGAAGAGCCGATTCCCTCCCGCGAAGATAGCCATTTTCGTATATTTTAACTATATTGCGGATTGCCAGGAGGTAAGTCCTCCGGCCAGTCAAACTATGCTTTTATCTTTCATTGTGGAGTATTTCACCGTTCCTGGCGAGTCTTTGTCTTTTGTCTCGGCGGACGGGAAAGAAACCCCGATGCGATACGTCGCTGAAGGCCTTTGGCAGGCTGATGTCAATGTCCCGTCAACATGGAAAACCTTGGATTACGGATATGTCCTCAAGAGGGACGGGGAGACCATCCGCAGGGAATGGTCCGGCCACACTCTCCGTATCCCCTCGTCCAGGAAGATAACCTCAGTGGAGGTCAGGGACCGTTGGAACGACCGTCCATCTGACGCCCCGTTCTGGACCAAGGCTTTCACCGAAGTGATATTCGGAGGCAAGAAGGCTGCCGCCAAAAGAATTTCCGGTGATCTCGAGCTTTTTGTCGCCGCCCCGCAGGTCCGCCGCGGCGAGACACTGGCCGTAACCGGTAGCGGATCCATATTCGGGGATTGGAAGAAGTTCATCCCTCTCACCCAAAGTCCCGCCCCGTTGTGGAAGGTGTCTTTAAACGTGAGAGAAGGATTTGAATATAAATACGTTATTATCGATGAGGTCTCTGGTGAGCCCCTCTTCTGGGAGACCGGGCCGAACAGGTGGATGAACGGCCTTGCGGCAGAAGGTTCTCTCGTTGTTGTCAGGGATCGTGAGCCGGTTTTTAACAGAAGGCCCTGGAGAGGGGCGGGAGTCGCCATTCCCGTGTTCTCGCTCAGGTGCGAGGATAGTTTCGGTGTCGGAGAGTTCAAGGATATCAAGAAACTCGCTGATTGGGCGGCCGCCACAGGCCAGAGTGTTATCCAGATACTTCCTATCAACGACACCACGATGACCAGGACCTGGACCGACTCATATCCCTACAACGCGAACTCCACTTTCGCCCTGCATCCGCAGTTCTTATCTCTTCCGGAGGCCGGTGTGAAGGTGAATAAGGAGTTCAAGGCTTTGAGGGATGAACTGAACTCCCTTCCCATAATTGATTACGAGAGGGTCAACAACGAGAAGACACGCCTGCTTTCGGAGGCTTTCCAGTCGGTGAGAGAGGAAGTCCTTGAGAGCGAGGAATTTAAAACATTCTTCAGAGCGAATGAGCATTGGCTTGTGCCCTACGCCGCCTTCTGTGTGCTGAGAGATTTGAACGGCTCTCCTGAGTTCGGGAAATGGACTGAGCTAAGCGTGTATTCCAGGGCCGGGGTTGACGCTTTCCGGGACATCCATAGGGAGAAGATGGATTTCTATTGCTGGGAGCAGTTCTGTTTGGACGCCCAGCTGAAGGACGCTATCGATTACGCCCATTCAAAGGGTATAGCCATAAAGGGGGACCTCCCGATCGGAATAAGCCGGACAAGCGTGGACGCGTGGCAATATCCCGAGTTATTCAATCTTGACTCCCAGGCAGGCGCCCCGCCGGACGCATTCTCTGAGGAGGGACAGAACTGGGGTTTACCGACTTACAATTGGGAGGAGATGGCGAAGGACGGCTACGGTTGGTGGAAAGCCCGCCTGAGGAAGATGAGCGAGTATTTCGACGCTTTCAGGATCGACCATATTCTCGGGTTCTTCCGGATCTGGGAGATTCCGCTCGGGATTAAATCAGGACTTCTGGGGCATTTCAACCCCGCCCTTCCATATTCCGGGGAAGATCTTCGTTCCAGAGGATTCGACCCGGAGACAGACCTGTTTGTCCCCGATCCTCATCGTCCGGGATGGTACCATCCTCGCATCTCTTCACAGAAAACCGCCGCTTTCGAAGGGCTTGAACAGTGGAAGAAAGACGCCTACAACGATCTGTACAACGATTTCTTTTACAGGCGCCACAACGCTTTCTGGAAAGAGACCGCCATGCGGAAACTTCCGGCCCTGCTGGATTCCACCGGTATGCTCGCCTGCGGAGAGGATCTCGGGATGATTCCGGCCTGTGTCCCCGAGGTGATGGAAGAGTTGAGAATCTTGTCGCTCGAGGTCCAGAGGATGCCCAAGTCGCCGGAGGACGCTTTCGGCGAGCCTTCAAGATATCCATATCTTTCAGTCTGCACGACCGGATCGCATGACACTTCCTCGCTGAGGGCATGGTGGGAGGAAGACAGGGCTATGACAGAAAGCTACTTCCATGACATGCTCCATCTTGAGGGCCAGGCCCCGTACTCTTGCGAGAGCTGGATCTGCGAGAGGATTATCCTCCAGCATCTGGATTCCCCGGCCATGCTTTGTGTCCTGCCTCTTCAGGACTGGCTCTCAATCGATGACACGGTCCGTTATCAGGGAGACCCCGCCGACGAGAGGATCAATGTCCCGGCCAACCCCCGGCATTACTGGCGCTGGAGGATGCACACCACACTGGAGGACCTGCTGTCCAGAACCATGTTCAACAACCACCTTCGCGAGATAATAGAAAACTCCGGCAGGGGATAGCCCGGCCGAAACACTTGATACAAACCATGTTGTCCTTCGAGAGCGACTACACCGAAGGGGCGCGCCCCGAGATATTGCGCCGCCTTGCGGAGACTAACCTTGAGCAGACTCCGGGTTACGGTCTTGACCCGTATTGCGAAAGCGCCAAAGAAAAAATCCGGGAGGCCTTTGGAACTCCTGACGCCGATGTCTTTTTCCTTGTTGGCGGTACCCAGACAAATTCCACTGTCATCGCCTCGATGCTTCGCGACTACGAGGGAGTGGTCGCCGTGAGAACCGGGCATATCGGGGTTCATGAGAGCGGGGCCGTGGAATACACCGGCCACAAGGTCCTGACCATTCCCGATCATGAAGGGAAGATGGATGCGGAGGAGCTTGATGAGTATCTCACTGCCTTTTACGCTGACGGGACTTATGAGCATATGGTGATTCCGGGAATGGTGTACATCTCCTTCCCGACAGAATATGGTACCATATATTCCAAAGCCGAGCTGGAAGCTATCCATAGTGTCTGCCATAAGCGCTCGATTCCCCTATTCATCGACGGGGCGAGGCTGGGCTACGGCCTTACGTGCGAGGCGAATGATGTCCGGCCTGAGGATCTGCCCGGGCTTTGCGAGGTCTTTTATGTCGGAGGCACTAAGGTGGGGGCCCTTTTCGGGGAGGCTGTGGTTTTCCCCCGCCGCGGGGCTCCCGCCCATTTCTTCACTACTATTAAACAACACGGAGCCTTGATGGCCAAGGGCAGGATGCTGGGGCTTCAGTTCGACACGCTTTTCACCGGCGGGTTGTATTTCAAGGCTGCCCGTCACGCCAATGAGATGGCCTCTCTGATGAATAGGATATTCATTGAGAAAGGCTACGAGGTTTTCATCGACTCTCCCACCAATCAGAGATTCTATGTGATGTCCCGGGAAAGGGCCGAGGAACTCCATGGTAAGGTCCGGTTTGAGGATTGGTGCCCTGTCAGTGAGGGGAAGATAGCCGTCCGCTTCGTCACAAGCTGGGCCACTCCTGAGGAGAACGTGCTGGCGCTCAAAGAGATAATATGATCAAGTATTCGGTTATTATTCCGCACTACAGCATTCCGGACCTCCTTGTGAGATGTCTGGAGTCTATCCCCGTCAGGGAAGACATACAGCTGATAGTGGTGGATGATCATAGCCCGGACTCGGAGACTTACCTTGAGCGTTATCCTGTTCTTCGAAGAGCAGGCCTCACGTTCATCCTCTCTCCGGAGAACAAAGGCGGTGGCCGGGCCAGGAATATAGGTCTTGATCGCGCGACCGGTCGTTGGATTGTGTTCGCCGACGCCGACGACACTTTCGAGGAAGGGGCTTTTGATGTGATGGACAAATACTCGGATTCTGATTCGGACATTATCTATTTCCCCACGGCCTTTGATGTGGAGGGTGACTGGGATCCCGGGGACAAATTACATTGGTTGAACAATCTGCTGACTATTTATAAGGAGACCGGTGACGACAGCCAACTCAGGTGTTACCATGTGGTGCCGTGGTCCAAGATGATCAAGAGAGACTTTGTGGAGAGTCTTGGGGCGAGATTCGACGAGACCAGGTTCTCTGATGACGTCATGTTTTCCGTGAAGACAGGGATAGGGGCGCCGATGATATCGCTCGCGGATGAGAGTATCTACCGCAACTATCTTCGCAGGGGCTCGGTGTCAAACCCGCTGAGGTGGGATTCTTCTCTGATGACCGACAGGGCTGAGGTCGGCATGCGGGCCAACAAAATGGCCAAAGAGAGCCATTCTCTATCATATGATGACGTCTACACCGCTTTGAGCGGGCTGTTCTTTATGGATAGGGAATCATTCTTCAAGTTATGCTCAAAGGCCCGCGAGAATCATGTCTCTTTATTCAGGGTCGCGTGGAGAGTGGCTCAAAGGGCGTTCAAGAAGATTATCGGCAGATTCTTTTTTTTCGCTATTTTTGTAACCATAATCACGGGAATAAGTGGCAGTTAAGTGATGGCCGAGGATTGGACTCTTGAAATTAAGCCTAAAAGAAGGCTGCTCGACATTGACTTGAAAGGGATTTGGCGGTATCGCGATTTGTGGTACATGTATGTCAAACGCGATTTCGTCACTGTGTATAAGCAGACCATACTCGGGCCGCTGTGGTTCTTCATCCAGCCGATTTTCACGACGGTCATGTATATGTTCGTGTTTGGCGGCCTGGCGGGCATTTCCACGGACGGCGCGCCGAAGCCTCTTTTCTATCTCTCCGGAATCATGCTGTGGAATTATTTCAGCGAGTGCTTCAACGGGGCCTCTAACACTTTCACCGCCAACGCCGGGGTTTTCGGGAAAATATATTTTCCTCGCTTGATCGTGCCTTTGGCGACAATGACATCGCTTTTGATTAAGCTCCTTATCCAATTGTTCCTGTTCATCGCTGTATACCTGTATTACTTGCGCGCCGGTGTCAATTTATCACTGAATATCACGGTTCTGCTTTTCCCCGTCCTCGTTTTGATGTTGGCTTTTCACGCTTTGTCCTGGGGGCTCATCGTGTCTTCCCTGACATCAAAATACCGCGACTTGAAGTATCTGGTCGGTTTCGGCCTTCATCTTTTCATGTACGCCACACCGATCATTTATCCTTTGAGCGTGGCGAGCGGGAAGATCCGCGCGATATTGGAACTAAATCCTTTGACTCCTATTTTCGAGGCTGTGAAGTATAGTTGTCTGGGCTGCGGCTCCTTCTCATGGGTGGGACTAGCTTATAGCGCGGCTGTAATGTTGGTGTCGCTGTTCATCTCCCTGATTGTATTCAACCAGGCTGAGCGTGACTTTTTGGATACAGTTTAGTTAGTCGTTTGTTGATTCGGTTATGTCAGACAGAATCGCCATACAGTTCGATCATGTCGGGAAACTTTACAGGCTCGGCCTAGTGGGCACTGGCACGCTTTCCCATGACCTCAACAGGTGGTGGCAAACCAAGATTCTCCGCCATGAGGATCCATATCTCAAGGTGGGTGAGACCAACGACCGGGCCCATAAGGGGAAATCAGATTATGTGTGGGCTCTGAAGGATATCACGTTTGATGTTAAAGAGGGGGAGGTCGTCGGGATCATCGGGAAAAACGGCGCCGGGAAATCCACTTTCCTGAAGTTGTTGTCCAGAGTCACTTCCCCGACTACCGGGACTATCCGGGCCAGAGGGAAGATAGCGTCGCTTCTAGAGGTCGGTACTGGTTTCCACAGGGAGATGACGGGAAGGGAGAACATTTTCATGAACGGGTCGATCCTGGGGATGACCAGGTCTGAGATAAACGCCAGACTTGACGAGATTATCGAGTTCGCGGGGATCGAGAGGTACATAGACACTCCTGTGAAGCGGTATTCCAGCGGTATGACAGTGCGTCTTGGTTTTTCCGTGGCGTCGTTCCTGGAACCCGATATCCTTGTAGTGGACGAGGTCCTGGCGGTAGGGGACGCCGAATTCCGGAAGAAGGCTCTGGGAAAGATGAGGGAAGTTTCTCAGTGCCAAGGCCGTACGGTGCTCTTTGTGAGCCATAACATGAAAGCGGTGAAAAACCTTTGTTCAAGAGGGGTTGTCCTGGACAATGGCATGATCACTTTTGACGGTGATATCGACGACGCGGTCTCCAGATATATCCAGTTCGCCAATGAGAGTAATTCCAAGCCGATAATAAAGAATATCAGGTGGACGAAATCCTTCCTTCATATCGACAGGATCGAGTTCAACGGGGTTGAGAGCGATTTCTCCGTGGTCAGGTCAGGTCAGAGAGTGCTGCCTGTCGTCATCGAGGGTTCAGTTGATGTTGATTTGAATACTGGTTTGGTCATCATATTCAAGAACACCTACGATACCCCTCTGGCCTCGCTGGAAGAGGGGGAGTATAAGGGGGAGCCTCTCTGTTTGAAGAAGGGAGCGTTCCGCGTGGAGAAAAAGATCCTGCTTCCTGAGTATATAGGGAGAGGGAAAGTCTCGGTGGATATCCTTTTCAAACTTTCTTCAGAGTTCCATATGGAAGCTCGCCAATGTGTCACATTGGGAGTCGAAGGCGGTGCTGATATTTTCGGGAAGCCGCTGATAATGAATCAACGGGGCTTTTTAGGGCTTGAGACGGAAGATTGAGTCAAGAATGGAGAACAGTATTCCCACATATTCCATCATCATCCCCCACAAGAACACTTACACTTTGCTGGAGAGATGCTTGGATTCCATTCCCTCCAGGGAGGATTTCCAGATTATCGTGGTCGATGATGACAGCGACATTCCCGAGAGCGTCTGGAAGGTCTTCCCTGAGAAATACGGACATGTAGAGTTGTATTTGACGAAAGAGGGAAGAGGCGCCGGGTACGCCAGAAATATCGGTTTGGGACATGCCAGAGGGGAATGGGTGCTTTTCGCCGACGCGGATGATTTTTTCTACGAGGACGCGTTCAGTATTCTCGACTGTTACTCTAAATCATTCCACGATCTCCTGTTCTTCATATGCGACAGCAGGGACAGTGATTCCATGGTTCTTATCGGTGACAGGATGCCCTCGATTCGCCGTAACATTATGAGGAAGAATATCGATGGATTACGGTACCGCTCTATCGTTCCGTGGGGCAAGATGATCCGAAGGTCATTGATAGAATCATCATGTCTATCATTCGAGGAGACAGAGGTCTCGAATGATGTTATGTTCTCGATCAAGTTGGGCGTGGCGGCGGAGAATCCGGATGTTATAGTGTCAACCCCTTTGTATTGTTGCACAAAGAGCGATGGGTCACTTTCCCAAAAGAAAACCGTGAAAAGGACAATCACCCGGGTCAAGGTCGCTAAGAGGGCCAATGATTATCTTCATGACCAGGGACTTGATAAATACAGGATCCCGATCAACCATATTGGATCTTTCCTGCCCTGGCATCCAGTCTTGTTCCTTTGGGGCGTCTGGATGTTCAGATACAAGGGAGACGCGCTCGGCTATCTGTCCGATCTGGTTAAAACACTAGAAAACAGAATATTCAAAAGATTCCGTCTATATGAATGATCTTCCGCTTGTCTCCATCATAATCCCAGTGTATAAGGTGCGGGACTATCTCTCTCGTTGCCTGGAGTCATTGGAGAATATCGACTATCCCAACAAAGAGATTATTTTCGTGGATGACTGCTGCCCGGAGAAGAGTTGGGAGGTGTGCGAACCCTTTTTGAAAGCTCATCCGGAGGCGTCGATTATCCATCTGCCCGAGAACGGGGGCGTCACTGTCGCCAGGATGACTGGTTTTGAGCGTTCCTCCGGTGAATATGTGATTTTCGTGGACTCGGATGACATTCTTGATTCTCTGATTATCAGAAGGATGGTCGCGGCGGCTCTCGCGTCTGACGCCGATATGGTCACCGGCTTGTACTTCTGGGTCTATGAAGATGAGACGAAAGTGATGCCTTTCACTATCTCCGGTGTTTTTGACCGGACCGATGTGAAAAGGCTGGTGTCATCCATTATCTACTATGACGAGTTGATAAGGATGCCGGCGATTCCGCTCTATATCACCGGGAAACTGTATCGCAGGGAGGTGGCCGCCAAGTCGCTCCCGGTGGGGGAGGGGCTTATCTACGGGGAAGACACTCTCACGGTATTGGACATGCTGGTCAAGAGTGTCAACAAACTGGTGTGCCTGTTGGATCCCGCTTATTATTATGTCAAGAGGGAAGGACAGATTACCGGGACGCATATTTACGACCTCTGGCCTCTCCTAATCAAATATTGGAGGCGTGTGGATGAGTTGGGAGGAAGGATATTCCCGACGCAATTGGCGTGCAGGATGTGGCTATACCTCTCTCCGGGCGTATTCAAGAGAAGGGAGAATTTCAGCTGGTGGAAGCAAAGGAAGCGGTTCGTCCAGATGTTCAAGAGCGTCCGTGATATAGACATCGTGAAAAAGTATCTTTGGGATAATCCCAAACTTCCCAAGTTGATCGGCCGTCATCCTCATTTTATCCTGGTGAAGCGAAGGCTTTACTTATTGGACTATATCTGCTGCTTGCTGGAATGGGTTATTCACAGACCGTACAAACCGGTCAAGTACCATAACCCGGCCAAATCGGATTGACAACCAAGAGAGTATCTCGTCATGGAGCGCGTAAGAGGTTTTGTCACAGTGGCGACCGGCAAGGAGCCATATTATATTCTCGCCCATAACCTGCTGCTTTCTTACAGGCGGCATTCCTCTTCGGACACGCCTTTCGCCATCCTGTGTGACCGCCGGAATAAATGGACTGATGATTTCGACGAGGTTGTGGTGATTGAGGATCCCTCCTTCTCGTTCATGGACAAACTCAGGATAATCGATCTCTCGCCTTTTGACGAGACTATATTCATTGACTCCGATTGCCTGGCCTACCGTGACTTGAACGGTCTATGGGAGATTTTTGAGGGAGCGCCTGATTTCGGCGTTCTCGGGCACGCGTACCCGCCGGATTCCGAAGAAGGCTGGTGGGATCGGGAGAATCTCGGGGACTTGAAGGATAAAGTCAGTTGTAAGATAATGTGTCAGGGAGGGGTCTATTATGTCCGCGGCAACGGGAATCAGATAGGGGAGTTCTCGAGGACTTGCTCTTATATTAGGGAGAGATATCTCGATTTCCGTTTCAAGTTGTTCGGGAATAAACTCGCTGACGAGATGATAATCGCTCTGGCATGCTCTGTCCATGGGTTCCTCCCACGGAAGGATTGGAGCGAAGTTTTCGCCTATTATCCTGAAACCAAGGTGATTGCCGCCGACATTCTCTCTGGCGTCCTTATCCATGAGTGGACATTAATGCCCGGTATCATTCACAATGACGCCTTCCTCATCCATTTCGGCTCTCATGAAGCAAAAAATGGTTGGCTGTACAACAAGGAAGCGTTCAAATTAAGGAAGAGGCCATTGAGGCTCCATGACTACTCAGATCGCTTTCTCATTTGGCTCCGATGTGTCGTGAACCATTCCGGATTCCTGAAAGCGATATCAAAAACAGTCCCCCGCCGTGTTCGCGAGAGACTGTTCCGTTGACTCGTGCGGGTGAAGGGACTCGAACCCATACGCCGAAGCACCAGATCCTAAGTCTGGCTTGTCTACCAGTTCCAACACACCCGCATATCAGGACTGCAAAGATAACACTTTTTTATTATTCCCTTTTATTCTTCCCCGCCACCGAGCTTCTCCAACTCCTTCTTCTCCTCCTCAGAGAGTTCCTCGGTCTCGTCGGCGGAATAATCGACCTCGGCTTTCTTCTCCTCGATAGCCTGCTGCGCCTCCTCGTTGCGGCGGATGGCGTGCTCGATCCCTCTGTCGAAAATATTGTGGATAGAACTGACCAGATTCAGTCTCAAATGGTCTATCTCGTCGTCAAACAGCGGGATCTTCACGCTCTTGTATTTCGCTTTCCCCAATTTCCAGCGCCACGAGTCGAATGTGCCTCCCAGGTTAACCCCGAAGCGGAACGGCACAGGGGACTTTATCGCGGCCACATGGTACTTGAACTTCTGGTCGAAACCCTGCAAGCCGTTCAACGCCAGAGTATATCTGTCCACATTCAGGATGAAAGGGAAGACCTCGAGCTGATTGTCCTTGACAATGCCCCTGACGGACATCCTGTCGATGTAGCTGGAGTCTTTATCCTTGAACATCAGGGTCTTGCGGAGCTTGTCCAGATCCTCGCTCTCTGAAAGCGACAGGTTCTTGCCGTCAATCTTGACCATGCCGCTCAAGGAGGGCAGAAGGATGTTCATCGACGTGTCGATCGAGGCGGTGGCGGCCAGCTCGCAGTCCAGCAGCCCCTTGAAAGCCTTGAGCATGGGGACGATGCTGTCGACGGCGGGGAACAGCTGGATGACTTTCTCAGCGGTGATGTTCGAGAGCATCAGGTCAAAACCGGCCTTGATGTCCTTCTTGGTGCGGGTCGAGTAGAATCCTTCTAGGAACACCTCTCCCATGTTGGTCATGGCGAGGGTATTGGTGACCTGCAGGCATCGTTCTTTCATCTCGATGTCGGAGGATACGAAAGAGGTCTCGAGGTCTGAATATCTCAACCCTCCGGCATGCAAGTTGACTTTGGCGTTCAGGTTTGCCGGTACCACTATCAAAGAACTCTCGGCCGTGGTGTCCCTGGAGGCCTCGACTTTTACTGACCGCATATATGCCCCGTCATCCAAATCGGAGAACGCGGTCTTTTCCCCCGGAGGGACAAAACGGCCTCCGGCCCCTGCCGCGAGGAGTATCTCGTCAAGGTCAATCATGTTTGAGACGAGGTTCAAGTCAAGGACTAGCCGGCCTCTTCCGGAAGTGATGGCTCTCTTGAGCCCTGTCAGTGCGCCTTTGGCGGAAATATCTGAGACTCCAGACTTTACCGTCACTCCTGAGAGGTCGATGGAGTTGTTGGTGAATTTCGCGTCCAGGTTGTTCAGCCTGTTTTCCAAAGGAAAAAACGGAGTGATCACCCTCCCGTCCTTGACTTTAAGCCTCCCGGACAAATCCCACTCGTTGATGTATTTGGAAACGGTCTCCCCGAGACTGAGGTTGATATCGCTCTTCTCGAAATCCTTCTCTGACAGGAAATCCGGCAGTGCCCTTCTGAGCGAATCCCTCCTCGGCGCTCTACGGGCGGCCTCAGCGGTGCCTGGACGCGCGGTGACGCTAAGTGTGACACCGTCCAGGGAATACCGGTTGACACTCTCCCTGATTCTCGCCGAGGTGTTTGAGCTGGTGAAATTGAGGTGGGGAATAGTGATATCGTCTTTCGGGACCAAGGTCAGTTTGAATGTGTTGCTCGATCCACGGATACCGACAAAGCAGGAATCCTGATCCATCATTCCTATGGATCTCACTTCCAAATGGCCCACAAGGGGGTGACGTCCACTTGTCCCGATTATTGTCTCGTCGGAATTATGGGCCGAGAGGCGTACCCCTCTCCCGCGGAAATATGTCGAGGCGCCGCATTCCGCGGACAGACTGTCCACCGAGGCGGTAAGGACGACATGGCCGCCCTCTGTGTCAGACTCCTCTTCGCCGTCTTTTTCAGCGTCAGAACGTCCGAGAGAGATGGAAGTCTTCCCGAGGACCGCCGACAAAGAATCCCCGAACGCCCGCATCCTGATCCCGTCGCTGGTAAGATTCCCCTTAAGCCCAATCTTGTCGAAGTTGTGGATGTCTATCTGAGATATCCGGAATGCCCCTTTGACGTCCCCGTCCAGATTGCCTTGGGCCTTTATGTCAACGTTGTTTGGCAGGAACCGTGTCAAGGAGTCAAGCTTGAGGTGAAGGCGGGTGTCTATCTTGAAGAGAGGATCGGGATTGAGTATGTCATCCGATGATCCCTTCAGATCCAGCCGGGCCCCGTTTATCTTGAGCTTAAGATCCGGAACCTGGGCTGATAGTTTCCCGTCCCGGACAAAGGCTGTCGCGTCCAGATCGAGATGTCCCTTCTCGTCAATCCCTTTCCACGAGATCCTGGAATCAGGAACCACGATCCGAACGGAGAGTTCGGGAAGCCGTCCGGTGGCGGGATTGTAATACCCGTCGCATTTGCCCTCCAGAGTGATTCTGGCATCGGTGTCAAGCTTTTTTAGGATGGGAAAATTGTTCCCGAAATAATCCGTGAACTCCTTCAAAGGCTCATTCTCCATGGAGGCCTCGGCCTTGACACGGACGCTGTCCGCCGACATGTCCACCATCCCCTCGGCCATGAGATCCAGCATGGCCACCGACGCCCTGATGTCACCGAAGCCGAACACCATTCTCTCGAAATCCGGATTCAGGTTTGTCTTGAGGCTGACCGGGAGGTACATCACTCCTGATCCGCTCGAGTTTAAGTGAACCTTGGACTCGAGATCCAGGGCGTACCCTTCGCGGTGGTTCCGGATTGTCAGGCGATCAAGCGAGACGGCTACCCTCATCGAGTCCGGAACGTTGGAATACTCTATGTAAGGGGATTTCTCGAGGCTTATCCTTCCGATCGAGATCGGGGGGAGCTTCAGGGACGAGGTGTCATCCTCGTCTTTCGCCGGTAGCTTGATTATGTCCCAGCTCGCCCTGACGGAGTCAAATATGTGAAGGAATATTCTCGGATGCTCAAGAACCGCCCGCCTTACCCTGACGCGTCCCCTTAGCGCTTCCAAATAGTTTACTGAAAGGCTGAGCCGGTCCAGGCTCGCGAGGGTGTCCGGCGGGTCGACACCCACCACGGAGAAACCGTCCACCGTCACGTTGAGGTAAGGGAAACTCCTGAGCATGGAGGCGCTGACCTTCGAGAACGCCACCTCGCCGTCGACATAGTCGGCCGACAGCTTGTTCGCCATCCTGGTCAGGAATCCCGTACTCAACGCGATCTGGAGAGCGATGATGACGAGAACCCACAGCCCCAGCAGGGACCATAGGATCACCTTCAGCAACCGACGCTTCCCTCGCTTCTCCATATTCGCGAAAATACACAAAAAAAGACAAACCCTTTGGATTTGTCTATAGAAACGCTCCTTAATGGATTACTGCTCGTCCTGGAGCTGGAGGTGCTGGACGTAGATGGCTTTCATCCTCGCCGCTCTCTTCTTCACCGAAGGCTTCTCGAAGTTCTTGCGAGCGCGCATCTCGCGGATAGCGCCGGTCTTCTCGAACTTTCTCTTGAATTTCTTCAGAGCTCTCTCGATGTTCTCGCCTTCCTTGATGGGAACTATGATCATAACTAATTTACCACCTCCTTTTTATCAAAGCGGGTGCAAAGATATGAAAATTTTCTTAATTTTGTAAAAA
>CADBRH010000041.1 GCA_902797035.1 uncultured Bacteroidia bacterium
CACTTACAAAGGACTTGATGGGACCACGATCACCGAGCCGGTTGTCCATGGCTTTAATGACCAGCGTGTCCGCTTCAAGAATTATAAGGGTAACAGCATCGAGAACCCTTGGCTCAACCAGCAGGGCGGCACCCCGACGACCGCCGAGATCATCTGGGAGGACGCGGAGGGCCTGATCGAGACCCAAAAGGACGCCGCCGGAGCCAACACCTATGTGCTTCCTGCGAACTGCATAGACGCAAACGGCGAATGGTTGACCTTCCATGTCCCCACAGTCCGCGAGGGCCAGTGGATCTACAAGGACAGATGGGGCACTGAGGGTGCTATTTACAACAACGAGCCCCGTCAGGGTAACGCCGTGATTGCCGTGAAGGACGCGAGCGGCACGACCATGTGGAGCTACCATATCTGGGTCACGGACTACGTGCCGAAGAACTATCCCGGATACGGGAATCAAGCCGGACAGGACTATATAGATTGTTCCGCCAATCTTAAGTTAAGATTTGACGGGTTATCGTCCAACCCTAGATATCAACAGGATTCGGTGATGCATTTCCGCCACATCACGAGGCACTTAGGCCGTACCGTATACGGGAGAAGCGTGAAAGTAAAGTATGGGCCGGACTCGGTGTATGTCAAACTTGTCCAAACCGAAGGCCCTGGTTTATCCACGGTCATGAAGGTCAGGCAGGAACTGGGTATAGTGAGCGATACTCTCGACAGGAGCCAGCCTTACTTCCAGTACGGTCGCAGCACCGCTTTCTGGCCGTCCAACGGAATTGATGACACCGAACCTACATGGTACGGCAAGACTCCGAAGATAGTAACGACTGCCGGACCTGTCGATCTCCCCGTTTCCATCAAGAATCCGGATAAGTATGTCGCCGCGGAAGCAATCGTTCTTAATGGCACACCTGTAAATATCCAAAACGCTTATCAACGTAAAATAAGTCAAAGAAGGATAATATTACATAATGAAGGTAATGATACAGATGTTAACAACTATACTCTAACTAACATTTATTTGATAAACAGAAATGATTTTGTGAATGACAAAACCATTTTTGACCCTAATCCGGTCGGATATTCATTGCCGCCAATTTTTGTTAGATTTTGCTATAGGAATGAGATCTCAGACAATCACTCTGATGCTCCCTCTGTTCGTTTGATTATGGGTCAAGAGAATCAAAAGATCAGTTTCGACATAATGGGTTATAAGACATACACTGATGTGGGAAAAACCAGTATCTTCACTTATCCGATCACCGGGAAGAGAGGCAAAAATGGCTCTATGGAGGGGATGTCAATCGTTGCTGGTTATATGGCTGACTCATACTTCGATAATTCAATAAATACTTCTCCTGATTTAACCGCTGCCCACATAGGAGTATCTACTACTGGTGATTATTCTATAAATTTCTGGTATAGACGTGGGTATGGCGCAGGACCTGTTCTTCCTTTTGATGACGCTGTCAGGAATTCTAAAGAATTCATTGAGAATTACTATTCTTATGTCATAGATACTTGGAATTCCGGATCGTCTCCAGCCCCATCGGCCTCATCCTCTCTCGGCCGTTACACGGTGATGGCTACTGACCCGGGATTACAGTAAGAGACATGTGACATGGATCCTTCATTCCATCATTCGGCCGGTAAGCCGGTTGTTACATCACTATTGGCTTTGGCCCTTCTGGTCTCCGGATGCACGGAGGTCGAGGGGCCTCTGCCTTTGAGGCCGGACGGCTCCCGTGCCGCCTCAGAGGCAAGGGTGTCCCGTCTCGACGGCGAGGTCCGTGCCCCGAAGGGTAATAAGATTCTGACACTCAAGGCTTCGTCCAACCTCGGCGTCCCTGTCGAGAGCGTCCCGGAGGAGGAAGGATTCACCCGGGCGGTTATCGAGCCTGACTCCGAGGGCGCCGCCGTCCTCTGGGAGGCCGGCGACTCGATCAAGGTGCAGTTCCTCAAGGATGAAGTCCTCTACTACGCCGTTCTCCGCACCGAGGAGGGCGGCTCGTCCGAGGCTGTGTTCACCACAGATGACGACATTCTCGGCGGGACGGAATACACGTGGTTCAGCCCCGGGTACGAGAGGAAGCATGACAACAGCCCCTACACCAGGCACCGCGTGTTCGGGCTCTCTCTACCCCAATCCCAGACCGCCGTCGCCGACGGCATCTCATCCGGGATGAGCCTGGCTTTCGCCTCCACAGACTCTTTCGAGGACGGGATGAGCGTCTCCTTCACCAACCTGCCGGCCCTGCTGCGCTTTAGGTTAAGCGGGGGGATCGCCGGGTCGGTAAAGAGTGTCACCCTCAAAACGACTTCCGGAATAGCCGGCATGGAAGTATGGTACAACGCCAGTGGATATCCGTCCTACGACCAGGGGTATTTCTCAAACACCGTGTGGTTTACCTCCGTCACGCTAAACGGTGACTTCGAGGCGGGGAAAGAGTACCATATCGCCCTCTGGCCGAGGGAGTTGAACGGTTTCGAGATGGAGTTCTCTGACGGTGAGGGTAACTTCACCACGCTTCGCACCCAGGAAAAGATCACTCTCGGGCGGTCGGTGGTGACTGACATCGGGACCATCAATCTCGGCGACTCGTTCAGGGGTCTCGGAAGTATCTCCACCGCTCCGGTGAAGTATATGTCCGCCACAGAGGGCACAAAACCGGTCAGCGTGGCTATAATCCCCGACGGTTTCACTCTAGGGGAACTTCCGCTGTACGAGAGCCTCGCCAAGATGGCCTATGACTTCCTGTTCGACACGGAACCGTACAAGACGTACAAGAACCGTTTCAACGCCTGGATATTGAAAGTGGCGTCCAACGAGTCCGGCGCGGGGATCACCGACGGCAACTACAATGTGATCACGCCAGTGGACAATTATTTCAGTTCCCAATGGGGCGAGAGTTCTTACAGCGACATGAAATCTGACGACAAAAAGGTTTTCAATTTCGTCTCGTCGAACTGCGAGGACATCACCAAAGGCATCCACCCCATTGACGAGGTGCCAGTGATTATCATCGTCAACGACAACAGGTACGGGGGTGTAGCCTGGACTTGGCCAGCCGGCAGTGGCTACTGTATAATCCCTTGGGCATATTCTGGCAGAATGACTGGCTGGTCATACCCCAGTATTGTTCCTTTGAGCGAGTCGGATCCCAAGGGAGGATACAGGGACAGGACATCGGAGGAGAAGTGGTTGTACGGGAAAAGCAACGGTGACTGGCGCAATACGGTTGTCCACGAGTTCGGTCATATTTTCGGCCGACTGGCGGACGAGTACTGGAAAAGCCCTCCGTCCACGGCCTCGGTGTCGACGATAAATTCCAGACACAACTACGCCGTGCCTAGCGGATTGAACATCTCGGCCTCGTATTCGACGACCCCGTGGGACGAGTTCATCCAGAGGAGGGATGAGCTGATGGGGATCGACGAGAGATATTCCCGGATCGGCAAGTATCAGGGCGGCGGGACGCACATTTTCGGTGCCTGGCGCAGCGAGCGTGTGAGCGGCATGATGGACAACCGCCAGTACTTCAACGCCTGGAGCCGATACCTTATCGCCCAGCGGATCATGAAACTCTCGGGTGACGAGTCTCAGTTCAACTTCGACTACTGGCTGTCACATGATGTGACCGCCGACCCGCTGCGGGACAGCGAAGGCGACAACGCGAGCACCCGCTCGGGCGACCCCGACCGTTCGGGTAGATATTACTACATATTCCCTCACGACCCGGAGGAATACCTCCCGCCCGACGCCCCGGTCCAGTACGTCGATGACGAGCCCGCCCCGCCGGGGATTTGACGCTAACGGGGTTTGGAATATCTCATACGATTCTAATAAATTCGTGCTGAAACCGGGCGAAAATCGTTAAAAAATCGCGGTTTTCGCCCGTTATCGGAACAAATCATTCATCGTGATAACAGCGTTAGCTGTATGGTTCACTGTGTTCGCCCTGCCTCACGAGATCACGGAAGTGAGGGTGAAGGTCTATCTCCTTGGCGGCGGCTCCAGAACGCTGCAGCTCAAGGACAAGACCACCGGTGTCTGGGCGGTCTTCGAGCCCTGCAAGAAGTACAAGATAACCACCCCTGCACTCGGGTGGGGGAAGGTTCAGTGCTGGATGTCACGCCCTAACATGTCGGCTGGATCAAGGAGTGACGAGAACTACGCTTTCAATCGGGGCGCTTCTCGTTCAACTCGGACATCATCACTTTGATGGCCGCCTCATTAACGCCATCGTCCCTCAAGTATGAATCCGTCTTAGCCACAACGTCCATGACGTTCTCGATGATTCTTTCCGGCCGGTTGACGCTGTACGTTCTCGCGACAGCCAGGAAGTCCGCAATGGTTATCTCCTGATTCTTGCCGTTGACGCTCATGGACTGTCCCTTCCGCGAATAAAGCGTGTCCGGGTCGATGCTGTAAACAACATCGTAGGCCGGCGCGAGAGTCCATCCGCCATCCTTGTCCATTAGGAAGGAGATATTCTTGTCGTGGTCATCTATATTACCCGCCACCACATTGAATACCATCCTTCTGAACAGTTGCTCTTTGTCGGCATAATCCATTCTCATTTTGAGCAGGACGTCGAACGCGTCCTCATAAGAGCCGGCTCCTCCAGTCATGGCCCGCAAGGATTGCATGTGTATCTTGTCCCCGTCCTTCCTGTCAAAGCGCTTGATCAGGAAGTGTGTCGCCTTTTCGAATGGACGCAGCTCGGTGTAGGGTATAGTGATCCCCGCGTCTTTACACATTCTGGAATACGCGTGTTCGATTCTGGCGTATGGGTACAAATCATTCTCGTTGTCATATTTCAGAACAAAATACTCATATCCCGGAGGAAGGAGGGTCTGTCCGGATTTGACCGAGTTCTCGCTCGGGTTGATGGCGATCAACGCCTTCGGCCGCTTCCCCCCGGGGGAAGTCCCCAACTTGATCAAATCTTGCCAGAGGAGTTCCCTGTCGTTGGAGAATTCCACTTCGTCGCGTCGCTCCAGAACACTCTTCGCGAATTCATATAAACGCGACACATCCACATCGAAGGAGTCGTCTTCACCCTCAATGGCGGCGGGCAGGAACTCCAGCGCGCCCATGCCCCTCTTCCCGATAAACGAGAGAAAGTCAACAGGCGACACGTCTTTCATGCTCACCCTATGCTCTTTGGCCCATGACCTGAATAATGAGTTCCCCCAATGGTCGGGAAGGGAGTCGGCGAACACGGGAGGAAGTCCCCTGAATTCGTTTTTTGGATTCCCTCCACGAATATCCAAACCACTCTGAACCACCTTGGAGTCAAGCGGCATCATCAAGGGGGAGATATCCAACCCGGATGATAAATAATCTCTGTCGAATTGGAAAATGGAGGTTTCCGTCCTCCAGTTCGTTTTGTCCCATGACAGGTATCCCACTGTTATCCCCCACAGGGTCACCTTCACCACATTCCCGTTCATTTCTTACCTTTTTTGTTCTGTTGTCTCCACAATGAGGCCAAGTCACTTCTCTGGACTTCCGGAATCAAACCGGCCGCATCGATATAAAGGTCAAGCGCGTCCATCAGCAAGTAAAAGTGCGTCAGTGACAACCCCTGTCCCTTGCCGTTCTCAAACAAGCTGATTGTGGATAAAGCCACGCCCGTTTTCCGGTGTACTTCCCGCTGCGAAACACCCAGGGCTCTCCTGTAAGCCTTGTAACGTGACCCCAGGTCGACTATTCTATCAAAACAGGTTTCTAGCTCATTCATAATATGATTTATCATATATTTTGCACCAAAATTAGCAAGAATAAATGAGATATCAAATATATATGTTAAAACTTCGTTTATAAAAAGCCGGCCTTCGCATGGACGAGATGCGGCGGAATCGCAGGGGTCCGTTTCCAAATCGTTACCTGGGATTTTTATGAATATCGGCCTTCCAGCGCACTGGGAGGCCGTTTTTCGTGGTGGCAGTCAGCGGGTAGGCGAAGGGAAGCGTTTCCAAATCATTACCCTTTTGCGTCAGCCGTTGGAAGTTATTGATACTTAATTCGTTACAGAGGCGTACATTTTAGCGCGTAAAATCAAAAATTTGATAATATAATAACGTAAAGTA
>CADBRH010000042.1 GCA_902797035.1 uncultured Bacteroidia bacterium
CGTATGGCGGTACAGCGGCAATCCCATCATCGACCGGCACGGCAACAAGCGGTCCAACAGCGTGTTAAACAGCGCGGTGGTGCCCTTTGAGGACGGATTCGCCGGGGTGTTCCGTTGCGACGACACCAACCGCAGGATGCGGCTTCACGCCGGTTTCTCGGTGGACGGGATAAACTGGGAGATCCGGGAGGAGGATGTCCGGATGACGGGAGCCGACACTGAGATCTCCGAGTGGGTGTACGGCTATGACCCGCGCGTGACCCTTATCGACGGGAAATACTACGTGACCTGGTGCAACGGCTATCACGGGCCGACCATCGGGGTGGCGTGGACCGAGGATTTCGAGGTCTTCCACCAGTTGGAGAACGCCTTCCTGCCCTACAACCGCAACGGTGTCCTGTTCCCTAAGAAGATAGGCGGCAACTTCGCCATGCTCTCCAGGCCGAGCGACACCGGTCACACTGCCTTCGGGGATATATTCTATTCTGAGTCACCTGATCTTGAATTCTGGGGCCGTCACCGCCATGTGATGTCTCCTGCCCCCTTCGAGGTGAGCGCCTGGCAGTGTATGAAGATAGGCGCCGGCCCGGTCCCGATCGAGACTCCGGACGGATGGCTGCTTCTGTACCATGGGGTTCTTCGTTCCTGCAACGGCTATGTTTACGCTTTCGGCTCCGCCCTTCTCGACCTCGAGCGCCCTTGGGTGGTTACCGCCAGAAGCGGCCCCTACCTAATTTCTCCACGGGAAGTGTATGAGTGTGTGGGAGATGTGCCTAACGTCACTTTCCCTTGCGCCGCCCTTCACGATCCCTCGACAGGCAGGCTGTCGGTCTATTACGGATGCGCAGATTCCGTGACAGGGCTGGCCTTCGGCTATGTCCCGGAGATTGTCCGTTTCACGAGGGAGAACAGTATCGTCTGATTTCTATAGAAGGAAGAACATCGCCACTCCTGTGACACTGACAAGGACTCCGATGATTTCCTTGAGTTTGATTTTGTGCTTGTTGACTAACACGTCGGGAGCTATGATCAGCACAGGGGTGAGTGCCATTAAGGTTGAGGCTATCCCGGCGTTGGCGTAGCGTACGGCCATAAGAGAAAGGGAGACGCCGAGAGCCGGGCCGAAGACGGTCAGAAGCGTGGCGTATCTCATGCCCTTTGGATCCTTGACCGCGGTCTTCAGGCTTCCGAGCCCCTTGCTTACCCAGAGAAGGATGATGAATCCCACAGCCCCGATTATCGCCCTGATCAACGTGGAGGCGAAGGGGAGCATAGTGGCCAAGGCGGCGGGCGAGCCGGCCGGGACGGCGCTCTCGTAGTATCCCATGCCGATCTTGCTGAGCACAAGTCCCACGCCTTGCCCGGTCCCGGCTCCGAGGCCGAGTAGTATCCCCTTGAACGGGATGTCGAGCTTGAGATGGCTCTTCTCCCCTCGGCTCAGGATGGATATCCCGATTCCGCACAGAGTCACAGCCATGGCGATGACGGATTTCCAAGTCAAGGTCTCGCCTAGCATCATCCATCCGGCCACCGCGGCCATCGGCGGGGCGATGGTCATCATAAGCTGGCCGAGCCTAGGGCCGATGCAGAGGTAGCTGTTGAACAGGCAATAATCCCCGAAAACATATCCCACCACAGCGGAGAGTCCCAACCATAGCCAGGCCTTGCCATCGGCGTGGACGGGATAAGGTTTCCCGACTGTCACCCACAGGAGTAGCGACAGGAAAATGGTCGCCAGCACGAGACGGATCACGTTGGTCTCCATCGAGCCGATCTTCCGGCTCGCCTTGTCGGCGAACCAGGCTGAGAAGGTCCAGGAGACCGCCACGACCAGGGATATGATCTCGCCAAGATGGCTCATTTCAGGATAATTCTTGAAAAAACGTCCAAATATACAAATACTTCGCTTTGTTAAATAATTGAAAACGTTTAAGTATCTTCGCGTATTATGGCGAAACTATCAGAGAAGATCGGTTACGGTCTGGGGGACATGTCCTCCTCGATGTTCTGGAAGATATTCTCCTATTATCTTCCCATTTTTTATTCGGACGTTTTCGGCCTTAAGCCGATCCACGCGGCCACATTGCTTCTTGTCACGAAGCTCTACGACGCTATCTCCGACCCTGTGATGGGGATAATAGCGGACCGCACGGAGACGAGGTGGGGCAAGTACCGCCCTTACCTGCTCTGGATGGCGATTCCGTTCGCCGTCATCGGGGTCATGTCGTTCTATGTCCCGAACGTCGGCTATAACCTCAAGCATGTTTACGCCTATCTCGCCTACATACTGATGATGACAGCCTACACCGCCGTGAACGTGCCTTACGGGGCCATGCTCGGGGTGGTGACCTCCGACTCCAAGGAGAAGAGCGTGTTCTCCTCTTTCAGGATGTTCTTCGCCTACATCGGCAGTTTCATCGCGATGGGAATATTCTGGCTCTTCGAGAAATCGATTATCGGGACCACCAACTCCGCGGGAAAGATTGTCAAGGGTGTCGGTGACGCCGACCCGATGAAATGGACGATGATTGTGGCTGTCGTGGCGGTGATGTGCGCCGTCCTGTTCATCCTATGTTTCCTGATGACCAGAGAGCATGTCAAGATAGAGAGAAAGGCCGCGGAGGAAGGCGGATCCTCCATCAAGGACGATCTCAAGGCCCTCGTGACCAACGGTCCCTGGTGGCTGATGCTCGGCGCCGCCATCGGCCAGCTCCTGTGCGGTTCGATCCGAGGCGGGGCCGCCGCCTATTATTTCGCCAATTTATTGGGAGCCAATATATTCCTGACCTGTGCAGTCTATCTGACCATCGGTGAGATCGGCCAGATGGCCGGAGTCGCCTTCGCCGTCCCGCTCTCCGAGAAAATCGGGAAGAGGAACACCTTCATGGCGGCCATGCTAGCGGTGGTCCTCTTCAGTAGCGCCATCTGGCTCGTGCCGGTCGGTTCCGCCGCCGGAATATGGTGGCTGGTAGCCTTGCAGATTCTCGTCAGCCTGGCGATCGGAGTGGCCGCGCCTTTGACCTGGAGCATGTTCGCCGATGTGGCGGATTATTCCGAGCTGAAGAACGGGGCCAACTCCACGGGTCTCATATTCTCCTCCTCTTCCATGGCCCAGAAGTTCGGCGGTGCCATAGGCGGTTTCCTGCTTCTGGCTCTCCTCGGAGCCTTCGGTTACGACAAGGATCTGGCCGCGCAGGCGCCCAGAACCTTGGGAGCCATCAAGGCCATGATGAGTTACGTGCCTGCTATCGGGGCTGTCCTGTCAATAATCTTCCTGTCGTTCTATCCCCTTACAACCGGGAAGATGAACGACATCCAGGCTAAACTGAAGATAAAGAGGGGAGAGGCCTAGATCACTTGGCTATCTCCTCGAGAGCCTTCCCGAGCTTGTCGATCATGACTGTCCCGAAGACGACCTTGCCCTCGGGATCGATCAGGTACATAGAAGGGATCCAATTGACATTGTAATCCTGGGAAACCTGGGTCTCCTTCCATTTGGCGAGGGGGCTGACTTGGCTCCATCCCATACCGTTCTCCTTGACGTATCCGGCCCATTTCTCCTTCTCGGTGTCGAACGACACACCAAGGAAAGCGACCTTGTCCGAGCCGAACTTCTCCCAGAGGGCTTTCATCGTAGGGACATCGTTACGGCAGTCAGGGCACCAGGAAGCCCAGAAATCCAGAACCACGTATTTCCCGAGGAAGTCCTTGAGGGAGACCTCGTTGCCTTCAGGGTCCTGAAGGGTGAACTCCGGAGCGGCGGCGCCTTTGGCGAGCAGGCCGGCGGCGTATTTGGCGTCGAGATCCTCGACAGCCTCCTCGACGACGGTCTCCTCCCCGGCGGCTTTCTTGGTTTTGCACTTACATGACGACAGAATGGGAAGTGAGGCGGCCAGAAGAGCGCAAGCGGCGACCGCCATGATGTTGGATTTGTTGAAAAGCATATTCGTGAATATTTGATTGCCAATTGATTAATACTCGTCCACACCGAGCCTCACCCTAAAATCGTCCAGACGTTTCTGGAGGCGGGCGATCCTCCTGCGGTATCTTTTGTCGGAGATGAGATCAGTCATCTCGTCCGGGTCCTTCCTCAGGTCGTAGAACTCCGAGTAGTCCCCCTCGGCGCCGCCGTAGAAATGAATCAGTTTGTAGCGCTTGTCGGCAACGCCGTCGTGCTTCAGCACATTGTGCTCGGAGGGGAGATCATAGTAGTGATAGTACATGTACTTCCTCCACTTGCAAGGCTCCTTGCCGCCTTTCCTGATGACCGGGAGGATGGAGCGGCCGGACATCTCCTCAGGAGCCTCGACCCCCGCTATGTCGAGATAGGTAGGGGCGAAGTCAAGGTTCTGGATGAACGCGTTCGACACCTTCCCGGCTTTCCCGCCGGGGTAACGGATTATCAGCGGGGTCCTGAACGACTCCTCGTACATGAACCTCTTGTCGAACCACCCGTGCTCGCCCATATTGAATCCCTGGTCAGAGGTGTAGACCACGATTGTGTTATCGGCAAGTCCGTGAGTGTCAATATATTCCAGAATCTCGCCCACTGAGTCGTCGACGGAGCGGATGCAGCGGAGATAGTCCCTGATGTAACGCTGGAACTTCCATTCCAGGAGTTCCTCTCCCTCGAGCCCGCTCTCCAGGAACGCGCGGTTCCTTGGACCATAGGCGGCATCCCATTTCGCCCTGGAAACTGAGTCCATCCTTGCCAGCCCTCTCTCAAGCATGTTCTTGGTGTGTCCCGACCGAGTCGGCTCATCTTCCAACTCGCTGATTTTGAGATCATAGATCATGCTCATGTCCTGGTCGATGGTCATGCGCTGCACTCGGGCCGCCTCTCCCTTACCCGAATAGTCATCGTGGAAGGTCGCCGGCAGGGGGAATGTGATGTCCTCGTAGAGGTCTAGATTCTTCACGTCCGGAAGCCAGTTTCGGTGCGGGGCTTTGTGATGGACATAGAGGCAGAAAGGCTTGTCAGGGTCGCGGCTCTCGAGGAACTCGATGGCGTGATCAGTGATGAGGTCCGTGGCATAGCCTTCCTCGGGAAGATACCGGCCGTCGGAGTCATGGCTCTTGAAAGTGGGGGTGTAGTACTCTCCCTGGCCTCTCAGGACATAGTAGAAATCGAAACCCTTAGGCTCGCACTGCATGTGCCATTTGCCGATCATGGCTGTCTGGTAACCTCCTTGGCGCAACAATTCCGACACGAAGGTAACGGTGGTGTCTATCCCGGCGCCGAGTGTCCTCTGGCCGTTCTGGTGGCTGTATAGCCCTGTCATCAGGCAGGCCCGGCTCGGGGTGGAGAGGGAGTTCTCGACGTAAGCCTTGTCGAAGCGGATGCCTTCCCTGGCCAGCCTGTCCATGTTGGGAGTAGGGGCTTGGGCGCTGAGCGGATGACCGTAGGCGCTGATCGCCTGGTAGGAGTGGTCGTCCGTCATGATATGGATGATGTTCAGCCTGCGGGGACCGTCTTTCTCACGGGGCGCGGCCTGGGCCGGGGCGGGAAGGCTCGGGGCGGAAGCCAATATCAACGCCCCCGAGAGCGCGAGTGGTTTTTGTCTCATATTCGCTAATATAAGCAAAAACTCGACAAATCAACCACATATAAAACAAAAACAACCCCCGGATCATCTCCGGAGGCTGTTTCCGTGCTCTGTTAGGGACTCGAACCCTAGACCCGCTGATTAAGAGTCAGCTGCTCTACCAACTGAGCTAACAAAGCATTTTAAAGAAC
>CADBRH010000043.1 GCA_902797035.1 uncultured Bacteroidia bacterium
AGAGCGTCCTCGACCCTGTCCTTCTTCTCCTTCATCTCGATCTCAGAGCCGGCGCCGACATACAGGACGGCCACACCGCCGGCCAGTTTGCCGAGCCTCTCCTGAAGTTTCTCGCGGTCGTAGTCGGAAGTGGTGGTCGAGATCTGCTTGCGGATCTGAGCGACCCTGTCGGCGATATCCTCCTTGACACCAGAACCGCCCACGATGGTCGTGTTGTCCTTTGTGATGGTCACCTTCTCGGCCTTTCCGAGCATGTCGGGAGTCGTGTTCTCAAGAGTGAATCCCCTCTCCTCGGACACCACGATGGCACCCGTGAGGGTGGCGATGTCCTGAAGCATCTCCTTGCGACGGTCACCGAAACCGGGGGCCTTGACAGCGGCGATCTTGAGAGTGCCGCGCAGCTTGTTGACGACCAGAGTGGTCAGAGCCTCACCGTCGACATCCTCGGCGATGATGAGCAAAGCCCTGCCCTCGCGGGCGATCGGCTCGAGGATGGGGAGAAGATCCTTCATTGTGGATATCTTCTTGTCGCAGATCAGTATGGAGCAGTCATCAAGGACGGCCTCCATCTTGTCGGGATTGGTCATGAAGTAAGGAGAGATGTATCCCCTGTCGAACTGCATGCCCTCGACGACCTTAACCTCGGTCTCGGTACCCTTGGCCTCCTCGACGGTGATGACCCCGTCACCCTTGACCTTCGCCATGGCGTCGGCGATGAGCTTGCCGATGGTGTTGTCGTTGTTGGCGGAGACTGTACCGACCTGCTCGATCTTGGAATAGTCGTTGCCAACCTTCTTGCTCTGCTTCTCAAGATTCTTCACGACAACGGCGACAGCCTTGTCGATACCCCTCTTGAGATCCATCGGGTTGGCGCCGGCGGTGACATTCTTCAAACCGACGTTGATGATAGACTGGGCGAGAACGGTGGCTGTGGTGGTACCGTCACCGGCCTGCTCGTTGGTCTTGGAAGCGACCTCCTTGACCATCTGCGCGCCCATGTTCGCGTACCTGTCCTCAAGCTCGATCTCCTTGGCGACAGTAACGCCGTCCTTCGTGACCTGAGGAGCGCCGAACTTCTTGTCAATAACCACATTACGTCCCTTCGGGCCGAGAGTTACCTTAACGGCGTCGGCGAGAGCGTCCGCACCCTCCTTCATCTTGGAGCGGACATCGACATCAAACTTTATCTCTTTTGCCATAATTGTTTCCTCCTTAATATATTACAGAACAGCCAGAATGTCCGACTGCTTCACGATCAGGTATTTCTTCTCCTCGAAAGTCACCTCTGTGCCGGCGTACTTGCCATAGAGGACTTCCTCGCCGACCTTAACCTCCATAGGCTCGTCCTTTTTACCGGGACCTACGGCGATCACCTTGCCCTGCTGGGGTTTCTCCTTAGCTGTGTCAGGAATATAAATCCCTGAGGCTGTCTTTGTCTCGGCCTCCTTGGGCTCGATCAAGACTCTGTCTGCCAATGGTTTAATCATGATATTAAGATTTATTGATGTTATATCTTTCAACTCCCGGCCTCACCGGAAGGCACACTGGAAGAATCAAAGGCTGTGCCAGCGAAAGGCGACTGACAAAATGTCACGCCCGCAAAGACGGGGTCGAACGCTCATCCGCAAGGTGTGATAATCACAGAATAATTATTATATTTGAGGTTACAAATATCATGAATCATGAATAGAGCAGCAAAGGTCATCCTGGCCCTGTCGACCCTGGCCGTCATAGCGGCCTCGGCGCCTTCTTGCAGCCGGTTCGGCAAAAGCAAGGGGCAAAGCACAGAATTCGCGACGTTTATCAAGGCCTACACGGGAGGCATAATCTCGGACAAGTCCACCATCAGGGTGGAACTGACCTCCGACATGCCCGACGTGACTCCGGGCGCCGACATCAAAGACGGAGTCCTGACCTTCTCTCCCCCAGTCAAAGGCACTGCCAGATGGTTGTCACAGAGTACCATCGAGTTCATACCCGAGAGCGGGGCGTTGAAACCCGGTCAGGCGTACACCGGCAAACTCAGGCTGGACAAAATCCAGAAAGTCGGGTCGGGGAAGTTCAAGAAATTCAATTTCAACTTCCTTGTCGCGATTAAAGAGGCGGTCATGGCGTTGGACGACATCACCATAACCTCCTCGTCGCCGGACAAGGCCAGCGTCAGCGGCACCATCGCCTTAACGGAGGAACTGCCCGTGGAGAAAGTCCGCAAGATGATCAGCTATGAATATCCTGACCAATCGGCGGAGTTGAGCGTAACCGCCGGAGCGGACCAGCTCAACTACCATTTCGATGTTGTCGGCCTGACCAGGAACGACAAGGACAATAACCTGAGGATCGCCATGAAATCGGGAGACACCGGATTCGTGACCGACTCCAAGATCGAGACCACTATCCCTTCCATGAACGGGTTCAAGATAGTCAGCGCCGAGAGAGTGGAGGCGGCCGACCCGTTCATAAGCGTTTTCTTCTCGAACCCGGTCCAGGATGTGGCCGACAACTCGGGCTTGTTCAGGCTGGACGGGGTCGGCAACTACTATATTCAATCCGAGAACTCAAGGGTCAAGATATTCTATGACAATCCCGACGACGGCCCTGTCACGCTGACCGTTTCCGGTGATGTGAGGAGTTATGACGGCGAGAGGCTCGGGGCCGATTACACCAAGTCCTTCACCGCCGCGGAGGAGAAACCCGCCGTGGAGATCCCTCTTACCGGAACCATCCTCCCGAACTCCAAGGAGTTGATACTCCCCTTCAAGGCCGTGAATCTCAACGCGGTCGATATCAAAGTCATCCAAATCTACGAGGATAACGTCCTCATGTTCCTTCAGGACAACAGTCTCGACGGGGACAACTCCCTGAGGCGTAGCGGAAGGCTTGTCTATAAGAGGTGCGTGCGCCTTGACTCCGACCCCTCCAAGAACCTCCACAAGTGGCAGGATTACAGCGTTGACCTCTCAGGTCTCTTCAAGCAGGAGGCGGGAGCGATCTACAGGATAAGGATCTCTTTCAAGCAGGACTATTCGGTTTACGGGAAGACAGTGGAATTCAAGAGCGGGACCCCGACCAACGAGCTTGTGAGCCTGTCATCGGACAATGACGGGGACACCGAGTTCGGTGAGTGGGACAAGCCGGACCCCTGGTTCTACGACTCTTTCTATGACTGGTCCAATTACGAGTGGGAAGACAGGGACAACCCCATGAAGCCCACCTACTACATGGAAGACAGCCGCTTCCCCGCCGTCAACCTCCTGACTTCCAATCTGGGAATGATAGCGAAATACGCTGATGGCGACAAACTTTGGGTCAGTGTCAGCGACATCTTGACCGCCGAGCCGGTGTTCAACTCTGAGCTTTACGTTTACAGCTACCAGCTCAAGGAGATCGGCTACGCCAAGACAGGCACTGACGGAATGGCAGAGATACCCCTGTCCGGAAAGCCCTTCGTGGTCGTCGCCAAACGAGGCGGGGCCACCAGCTACCTCAAAGTCACAGCGGGGGACGAGAAGTCGCTGAGCCGTTTCGACGTGGGCGGCAAGGTGCTGGAGAAAGGTCTCAAGGCCTTCATTTACGGGGAGAGAGGAGTGTGGCGTCCCGGCGACACCCTCCATGTCAGCCTTATTCTTGAGGACAAGGACGGCGTTATCCCCGACAGCCATCCGGCGGTGATGGAACTCTACACCCCCGAGGGCCGGTTCTATGCCAAGAACGTGAACGGCAACGCTAAAGACGGCTTCTACGTATTCAATATTCCCACCAGACAAGAGGATCCCACCGGAACCTGGAACGCCTACTTCAAGATCGGAGGGGCCACATTCCACAAGTCCCTCAAGATCGAGAGCGTCAAGCCCAACAGGTTGAAAATCAACCTCGACCTTGGAGAAGGCGCGTTAGACGGTGGCAAGAGAGTGACTGTCGGGATATCTTCCAACTGGCTCACTGGACCTCCCGCGTCCGGGTTGAACGCCAAGGTCGGGATGACGCTCCGGGCCGGATTCTCCACATTCAAGGGATTCGAGGGATACAACTTCACAACCCCGATGTCGGATTTCATGAGCGGCGAGCACGACCTGATCGACACCAGGCTTGACCAGAACGGGCAGGCCCGAGTGACGGTCGAGACACCTCCCGCCGAGGACGCCCCCGGAATGCTGGCGGCGGATATCGTCACCACTGTGGAAGAACCGGGCGGGGACATCAGCTTCAACACCATGACCGTCCCCTACTCGCCTTATTCCTCATATGTGGGAGTGAGAGTCCCCAAGGAGGGCGACAGCCACTGGCTCGAGACCGACAAGGACTACAAGATCGATGTGATCGTGGTTGACAAGAACGGTGAGGTCGTCACCGGCGACAACCTCACATATTCCTTGTACAAGATCAAATGGAGCTGGTGGTGGGAGAGCCGCCAGGAGAGCCTTGACTCGTATGTCAACAGCTCCTCCGCCGAGATGATCTCGTCCGGGACTCTCAAATCCGCGAAGAACGGCAGTTCCATACCGTTCAGGGTGGATTACCCGGAATGGGGCCGTTACCTCTTGATTGTCAAGGACAACAACAGCGGACATATCTCCGGGGACGTCTTCTACGCCGACTGGCCCGCCTACAGGGGACGCTCGTCCAAATCCGATCCGGACGGGCTGACGATGCTCACCTTCTCCACAGACAAGGAGTCGTACGATGTCGGTGAGACCGCGACGGTGTATATTCCCGGCGCCGCCAAGGGCCAGGCTCTAGTCTCGCTTGAGAACTCGAGAGGCGTCATTGAACGGAGCTGGGTCAAGACATCCGGCGAGGGCGACGCCGTCTTCACCTTCAAGGTCACACCGAAGATGGCTCCCAACTTCTATATCCACATCTCCTTGCTACAACCTCACGAGCGCGCTGACAACGATCTGCCGATCAGGCTATACGGAGTCATCCCCGTTTTGGTCAACGACAAGGACTCCCATCTCGAGCCGGTTCTCGACATGCCTGACGTGCTGCGCCCGGAGGAGGAGTTCCAGGTGAAGATCAAGGAGAAATCAGGCAAGCCGATGACATACACGCTGGCTATCGTTGACGAGGGTCTGCTCGACCTGACCGGGTTCAAGACTCCCGATCCTTGGAAGGCCATGTACGAGAGGGAGGCTCTTGGAGTGAGGACATGGGATCTTTATGACTATGTGATCGGGGCTTACAGCGGTCGCTTCTCCCCGATGTTCAGTATCGGTGGAGACGAGAACGTTGTGGTCGGCGCGAAGAAGGACAACCGTTTCAACGCGGTTGTCAAGTTCCTTGGCCCCTTCACCCTTCAGAGCGGCTCGGCCACCCACAAGATAACCCTCCCGATGTATGTCGGAAGCGTCAGGGTCATGCTCGTGGCCGCCCATGGGGCCCAGTACGGCAATGTCGACAAGACCGTGCCGGTACGCTCGCCGCTGATGGTTCTTCCCACTCTCCCGAGAGTCATCGGGACAGGCGAGAAGGTCACCTTGCCGGTTAACGTGTTCGCCCTTGAGGATGTGGTCAAGGACGCTAATGTCAGTGTGAGAATCGAAGGGCCGCTGAGAATTGTCGGGGACGACAAGGTCTCGGTAAGGTTCGAGAAACCCGGCGACAAGCTTGTCAAGTTCGCTCTCGAAGCCACTGGAGAGGGTGTTGCCAAGGTCACTGTAACCGCTGACGGCAACGGCCACAAGGCCGGGGATGCGATCGAGATCACGGTCCGCGACCCCAACCCCGCCACCGTGAATGTCACGAAAGCTATCATCGGGAAGGGTGAGTCCAAGCGTTTCGGGTATTCACCGTTTGCCTCCGGGCCGGACCAGTGGGCCACCCTGGAGTTGGCGAGCTTCCCCTCGATCGATTACGAGGGAGTATTCAAATTCCTCAAGGACTACGACTACAACTGCACAGAGCAAATCTCATCCCGCGGCATCAGCCTTATCTCCATCAAGGACATGCTCTCTGACGAGAAGAAGGCGGAAGCTGAGAAACTCATCCCCGACCTGCTCCAGCAACTGTACCAGAGGCAACTCGGGAACGGAGGCTTCGCTTATTGGCCCGGTTCCCCTGACGCCAACAGCTGGGTGAGTTCCATGGCCGGACAGTTCATGGTCATGGCTTCCCAGAACGGTTTCAGTGTCAGCAAGGGAGTCCTCGCCAGCTGGGCAAGGTTCCAGAAGAGAGCCGTGCAGGATTACAGGGCCAACCCTGAGTATCCTCTCTGGGACTACGAGCAGGCCTACAGGCTCTACACCCTCGCCATGAAGGGTGAGAGCGAGAGCGGCGCCATGAACCGCCTGAAAGAGAGCGAGACGCTCTCGAGTCAGGCCGGATGGATGCTCGCCTCGGCTTACGCGACGGCAGGCAAGAAGAATATCGCCAAGGAGATGGTCTCCAACCTCACCTCGGATTTCGCCGAGTACGCTGAGTCCGGCAGGACCTTCGGCTCCTCAACTCGTGACAAGGCTGTCGCGCTTGAGACCTATGTGCTGGTTGACGATATTCCCGCCGCTATGGATCTCGCCCAGGAGGTCGCCAAGGCCATGTCAGGCGGCTGGTACATGACTCAGGAGACAGCCTTCGCCACCAAGGCCATGGCGGCGCTCGCGGGTAAAGTCAACACCGGCGACTTATCGGCCGAGGTGGTCCAATCCGGAGCCTCCACCCCTGTCAAGAGCGTCAAGTCCGTCGCCGGAGTCACCCTCGACACCCAGAGCGGAGGCGTGGAGGTCAAGAACACCTCCAATGGAACGATCTACGCGACCCTGATCACTTCCACGAAACCGGAGTTCGGTGCCAGGAACGAGGCCAGGGCGAACGGCCTGTCGATGAACGTGACCTGCACCTCCTCCAACGGAAAGACTCTCAACCCCACGGAAATACCTCAGGGAACGGACTTTACCGTGACTATCACGGTGGGGAACACCAGCGGCATGAGGGACTACACCAACCTCGCCCTGATCGAGATGGTGCCTTCCGGATGGGAGATATTCAACGACCGCCTGTTCGGTTCGGGAGACTCCAAAGCCGCGTATTCCTACCGCGACATACGCGACGACCGTGTCATTTGGTACTTCGATCTTCCAAGGGGAAGAAGCAAGACTTTCCGCATGAAGATGCATGCCGCTTACGAGGGCGAGTTCACTCTTCCTTCCGTTAAGTGCGAGGCTCTTTATGACGCGAAGATCAGCGCCAACTCCGCCTCCGGGGTAGCGAAGGTCGTTTCCGAATAAATGAAAGCCTGGAAGGCTTGGTCCAAAACGAAGCGGCGGTCAATAGTCTTTTTGACCGCCGCCGTTTTGGTCGCCTACTTGTTCTGCCTTCCGGGGAATATATTCAAGAACGTCAGCTATTCCACCGTCATCGAGGACAGGAACGGCGAGCTTCTGGGAGCCAGGATCGCCGACGACGGGCAATGGAGGTTTCCACCGGCGGACGATGTCCCCGAGAAATTCAAGGCTGCGATCATCGAGTTCGAGGACAGGTGGTTCTATTGGCACCCGGGAGTCAATCCCGTGGCGATAGCCAGAGCCGCTGTCGGGAATATCAAGGCGGGTCGCGTGACCAGCGGTGGAAGCACCATCACCATGCAGGTGATCCGGCTTTCCAGGGGGAAGGAAAGGACGCTATGGCAGAAAATAATCGAGGCCACTCTCGCCACCCGCCTGGAGCTGCGACACTCGAAAAGGCGTATCCTGGCCCTGTACGCCGCCCACGCCCCTTTCGGGGGTAATGTCGTGGGGTTAGAGGCGGCCTCCTGGCGATATTTCGGCCGCCCGCCCGAGGAGCTTTCCTGGGGAGAGGCCGCCACTCTCGCAGTGCTTCCGAATTCTCCCGCCGACATCCATCCCGGAAGGAATCGGGACAAGCTTCTCGAGAAAAGGAACCGGCTGCTGGACAATCTCCATAAGCGAGGTAAACTGGACTCGCTCGATCTTGAGCTGGCCAAGGATGAGCCGCTCCCCTCTGAACCGGTGGCCCTCCCTAGGGACGCCCGGCACCTGACCGAACGCTATGTGAAACTTTCTCCGGGGAAAAGAGTCCGGACCACCGTTGACATCCACCTCCAGAGGCAGGTGGAGGAGATAGCCGACCAGTGGAATGACGAGTTCTCCATCACCGGAATCAACGATCTCGCCACCGTGGTCATAGATGTCAAGACCGGGGACATTCTGGCTTATGTCGGTAACGCCGACCCCGACAGGAAGAGACCAGGTTCGGACGTGGACATAGCCGGTTCTCCCAGAAGCACCGGAAGTATCTTGAAACCAGTGCTTTACTGTTCACTTCTGCAAGAGGGGGAGATTCTTCCGAACACCCTCCTGCCGGATGTGCCGGTCAACCTCAACGGGTTCTCCCCGCAGAATTTCAACCGCCAGTTCGTCGGAGCGGCGCCCGCCTCGGAGGCTCTGGCCCGCTCGCTGAACGTCCCTTCAGTCCATATGCTCAGGAAATTCGGGGTGCCGAGGTTCCTCGACATACTGAGGAAGGCCGGGCTGACCACATTGACGAGAAGCGCCTCCCATTACGGCCTGTCCCTTATCCTCGGAGGAGGTGAGGCGACCTTGCTGGACATCACTTCCATGTACGCCAAGATGTCCGCCTCCTATCAGGATTCCGGAGACCATACCCCAAAGAAAGGAGACTGGCTCCACGGTTTCCCTTTGACGGACAAATGCGCCCTATGGCACACATTCGAGGCCCTAAAGGAGGTCAACCGTCCGGACGAGATGGACTGGCGTCTTGTCGGCTCACTTAGGAAGGTGGCCTGGAAGACCGGCACGAGCTACGGGTTCAGGGACGCCTGGGCGGTGGGCGTGACCGCCGATTACGCTGTCGGGGTGTGGGCCGGGAACGCCCAGGGACAAGGAGTGCCGGGCCTAACCGGCGCCAGGACGGCGGGTCCGGTCATGTTCGACATATTCAACGCCCTTCCGGCGAAGGACAACGAGAACGCCTACGCCTCCGGCGGATGGTTCAAGGAGCCCGCCCCCGGGGACTACACGCTGATGGAGGTCTGCCGGAAGTCAGGTCACCTCGCCGGACCAAGCTGCGAGACAGTGGACACCCTGATGCTCCCCGTCAAAGCGGTCAGGACTGAGCCGTGTCCCTACCACAAGACCCTGGACGGGATCAGCACCTTCATTCTCCCCCCGTCCATGGAATGGTATTACAGGCGCCAACACCCTGAGTACAAGCCATATATTCCTGAGAACAAGGAAGACTGGGCCGCTATGGAGTTCATCTATCCCGAGGGCGGCGCTGTGATCTACATCCCGCGGCAGCTGGACGGGAGCGTGGCGGGAATCACTTTCAACCTGGCCCACAGGAGCCCGGACCGGGACATTTTCTGGCATCTTGACAATGAATATGTCGGCAGTACCCGGTTCATACACCAGATGAGGATGACACCCTCCCCCGGCAAACACACAGTCACCGTCGTCGATGACACCGGCAACTCCCTCTCGGTCGGCTTCACCGTCGAGGAGAACAAATAACGCTCTATTTGCTATTGTCGAGCGAATAATTATATTCGCGTAAATGAATAAGGAAAGATAATTCAACCCAGATATGAGAAAGATTTTCACCTTGCTGGCGACCGCCATGCTTTTTGTCTCCTGCGGCGAGCAGTTCAATTCAGCCTATCTTCTCTCCAGTGGAGTCAAGATCGCCCAGGCCGCGGCGATCACTGACGAGCAGATGCAGGCGTATGTCTCGCAATATGTCCAACAGCTCGACGCCCAGAGCACCGTCCTTCCCGAGTCAAACGCTTATGTCAAGAGGTTGCGCAACCTGACCAATGGCATCACCCAGGTCGAGGGGATTCCCCTCAATTTCAAGGTTTACAAGACCAATGACATCAACGCTTTCGCCTGCGCCGACGGCAGCGTGAGAATCTATTCCGGACTCATGGACAGAATGACGGACGACGAGGTGCTCGGCGTGATAGGACACGAGATCGGACACGTGGCTCTCAAGCACTCCTTGAAGCAGTACAAGGCCGCTCTCAGGAACTCGGCCATAAGGGACGCGGTGGTCTCCACCGGCGGAACTATCGCCGTCCTGACCGCCTCCCAGCTCGGTGACCTCGGCGAGGCTCTCATGAGCGCGAAGTATTCAAGGACTCAGGAGAACCAGGCCGACGACTACGGCTACGAGTTCCTTGTGGCCCACAAGAGGAATCCTTGGGCCATGGCGATGTCTTTCGAGAAATTGTTGAATATGTCAAATGGAGGAGCCTCCGCTGGTACCCAGGCGGCTTCCAGCTCAGCTGTGTCTGAGATATTCTCTGACCACCCTGCTACCGAGAAACGAATAGCGAGGATGTCCCAAAGGGCCATCTCCGAAGGTTACAAGCGCCCGACGAAGTAGCGTTATCAGAGACTGAGATCATTCACGCCCTCGGCGGAAGGAGCCACATCCCCGTCGAGGGTTTTGGTTTCAACTTGGGAGGGAGCGGCGACGTCGCCTTGCAAAACGAGATCGCCGTCCTTGACGGTAGTGGGATCGCAGGATGTGAACAAGGCCGGCGCGATCGAGGCGAGGCCCATCGACAGTCCCACGACTCTGACGACCTTTCCCAAACGCTTCCTGGCGGCAAGCTGGTTCTCAAGATAAAGGACCTCCGCCTCGCACTTGGGGCAAGTACCGGCGCAATCGCCCTTGTGGCGGCACTCCGAGACCACCAGGTCTATGTCATTCTCGCGGGCGATCCTTCGACGGATCTCTTTAAGCGCCTTGCAAATCTCTTTTCCTCTTTCCATAATCTACGTCGTATGTGAATTTATCAATATTCATAAAACCGAGGCCCCTGACAGCCTCCTCGCTCCTTCGGACATCATCCGGAGTGTTGAAACCCGGAATCTCCGGTATCCTTATCACGCATCTCGCCTCCAGTCCCTTCTCGGATATAATCTTGAGGTTCTCAACAACCCTCGAGTTATCCATCCCGGTGTATCTTGAATATATCTCCGGATCCATGTCCTTCACGTCGATGAGGTAGCTGTCCGTCACCGGAATCACGTCTTCCAGGCACTCCCGAGGAACATTCAGCGAAGTCTCCAGATTGATCTTCCAATCGTTACCGCAGACCTTGCGGAACTCTCTGATAAACCCGTGCCGGAGGAGCGGCTCCCCTCCCCCGAATGTCACTCCCCCTCCGGTGGCGAGGAAATACAACTCGTCCTTCTTCAGTTCCTCATACAAGCTTTCCGGAGTGTAAATCTTGTGAGGTCTCTTTATCGAGAGCGTCTGCGGGTTTAGGCAATACTCGCAGCTCAGCGGGCAGAGCATGAATGCCACAAGGGTTGTGACACCTTCCCCGTCGACGCCGATCCTCAATCTCGAGATGGCCGAAACCTCAGCTTCCATAATTCAGTTCAAAGCAGCGGAGCTACTTAACTAAATCCAATTTTTCCGAAATCTTGCGTGACGGGAGCGAATATTTAGCGCCCAGACTCCTTGTAATCCTTCCTGAGGGAGACCTCAGTCTCGGTCGGGAAATCGGACGGGACCTTCCTGGAGACCTTCCCTGTGGCGCACCACTCGGCGCCACGGATCAGAAGCTCCTGAAAGCCAACGCACTGCATGGCTGGATTGTCCTCAAGGGTATCCCCGCAATGCCCGAGCATGGTGTGGAATATCCTGCCCTTGCCATATTCGACAGTGAACACGAGCGGCTCCTCGCGGCCAGAGCCGCCCTTCTCGGTCGGGGAATAGGCTGTGTAGAGGAGGTCCTTGATGTCCCCGGGGCCTCTCATCCTGTCGTAAAGCTCGTCGGTGGCGTGTTTCCAACGCTCGGGGAGCCCGTCGATGACAGGATGTGACTCGATGCGGCGGTTCATGATATACTCATGCCTGGCCCCGTGGGAGCCTCCGGGTCCGGGAGAGGTGTCCTTGAGGAGCCCTCCGTCCTTCCAATAAACGTAAGGGCCTGATTTCTCGTCCCTTCCTTCCCAGCCTCCAAGGGCTATGATCTTGTTGTATTCCTCCCAACCGGCGAAGGCGTTGTCGGCGGCGTGATAGACCACGACTCCGCCGCCATTCCTGACATATTCAAGAAACGCTTCTCTCATCGGCCCGGGCCAGCTGTCGCCGTTGTAGTCCAGCACAACCACCTTGTACTTGCCGAAATCCACCGAGACGCCGGCCATGTCCTCCCCGGCCGGGGGCAGGACAGCGATGTCCATCTCAAACATCCCGGACCCTTCCAGAATCCTCTGAAGAGCGATATGGCTGACCGGCCAGTTGTGGTTGTTCTGTCCTGTGATGATAACGCCTTTCATCGGCTCCTTGGCGCATGAGCAAAGGCTCAGGGCGCAGGCGAGGGCCGCGGCGAGGAATGATTTGTCTCTGAATAGCATATGGTGTCTTATTTGTCTCGGGTCGTATATTCCCCTCAAGACGCTAAGTTAAGAATTTCCGTCCGGTTTTTTGGCGGAAAAGAAAAACTATAGTATTTTTGCATTCCTCAATTCAGGGGAACACAAGTCTGGAAGCATAGCTCAGCTGGTTCAGAGCACCTGCCTTACAAGCAGGGGGTCACTGGTTCGAATCCAGTTGTTTCCACGAATTAATCAAAAGGCACTTACGGTTCGCGTAGGTGCCTTTTGATTTATTAATGGTCTCATAATAGTCTCGATTTCATCATATTCTAGCTCCTTTATACCCAGTTTTAAACCTTTCCTTCGTTCTCGTCACAGGCATATGATTTGGTTTTGAATTGCCTTATCTTGGCACATCTCCCATCTATCTTCGCAATATGATCACTCATTATTGCAGAACACAGGAGGAGGCTCTGAAGAAAGCCAAGCAAGCAGGTAAACAACCTGGCTGTGATTACTGGGGAAAGACCTTCCCGGATGGAAGGAAAGGATTCTCTGTTTACAGGAATGGGAATTTGATTGAGAGATATGTGAAAAATTAAAGCGAGGAGCTATCCTCGCTTTAAAATAGTAATATCGACCTTGTTAGCTATGTGTTTTTTACAACGATGGCTGTCTCGAGGTAGCCCGAGAATAATCCTTGACCTGGATTTCCGACTTGATATTATTTATAGTCCATTCTTCAACAAGGTTATTTCAATTTCCAGATAACGTTTTGACGACTATAATTATGATCCTTCCATTTGTTTACTGGTTGTCCACTGGAATAATACACAGTTATTGTTGTATTAAGTGGATAAAAGCAATACAATTTTTCCAAAGCAGCATTTTTAGACACATCTAGGGTGGTTAACTTGTTGTTGGAGCAATCCAAGACTTTTAATGCTGTGTTTTTAGACACATCAAGAGTGGTTAACAGGTTTTCTAAGACATCTAATTTTTCCAAAGCAGCATTTTTAGACACATCTAGGGTGGTTAACTTGTTGTTGGTGCACTCTAAAGAAGTAATCGACGTGAAATATTGTATCCCTTTTAATGAAGTAATATACTTGTAGGAACAATCCATACTTTTCACTGCCGCCGCTTCTTGCATCGATACTTTCCCATCATGGTTCACATCAAACTTGTCGTAGCAATACTTCATAAAATTGGAGTCATCCATTGTTGTGCAAACATCATCTACTTCCTTGATAGAGTTCTCTTTCTCGCATGAAACAAGTAAACTGCATGCGGCAACAAGAAATATAAGAATCTTTTTCATGATTTATTGATAAATGGGTTATTTTCAATCACTTCCGAATACTATAATACAAATAAATTTGAATTCATACTGACATTTAAAGATCAAAATACCAAGTTCTGACTGACCCCACCACAAGTAATGCCTTATACATGAACTGACTTTCTAACTGATTCCCAGAATTAGCATAAATAGGATGGCACTCTTCGACTCTAGTAGGACTGAGTTTCTGCCAACTACCATTATATCCGTTTGAGACATAAGCAGCTACCACTTTCATAGAAGTACTCCCATAAGTAGTTTGAGAGACCTCAACCCTTATAGGCATCTTCGTATAACTGCCATTGCTGTTTTGGGCATAGGCTGTGGTTCTCACTGTTTGGGACTGTTGCTGTTGTTCTTGCTGCTCGACACCGAATGCTCGATAAACCAACTCTTGGCTATAGGCATTGAATGCAATGAAAGAAGCAAAGAAAAAGAAAAGTACTCGTTTCATAACTTATTGATTTATATGGTTCTATTTATAGGAAAAGCTATCCCGACACCATCGTTGCCATAGAAGAAATTATAATAGAGATGTCCAGAACGCTTATATACTAATACAGATACAGGTACTCTATAAAGCTTCTCATTTGGATACTTATAAGAGTGCATGAAGATGTTCAATGCACTTCCTTGTTTAGCTAAATAATGAAATGCATCCTTCTCTGTTTGTGCACTTGACCAAAGCTCGATTCTCCCTGAATAACGATATGATTTATTCCCTTTTATGTCTGACTTTCTTAAGCTATTAATTTCAAAATGAACAGTCCAGTCACTTGGATGAGAACCACGTTCATGTAGATAAAAATCATTAATATCCCCAGACACACCTAGATTATATGATATGTCTCTCCATTCTTCCCAAAAGCCATTGATGTAGGAGTTCCCTGCGACTCCATATGAACTAGTCATAACGCCACAAGAAGTAATCAGTGAAACGATACCAACAGCAGAGCCTATAATGACTGTCTTTATTAGTAGTCTTCTCATAACAAATCCGTGATTGATAAATTGCAAATTAAAAGAGGCTTACTATATCATCCTTTTCCCAAGAATTGAATGCTTTCCCATTTATCTCTTTCAATATGTCGAGTCGTTTAGGGTCGTATTCTCCATTCTTTTTTATGACAACTCCAGAGGCCTCATTCTCTGCATGAGGTTCAAGATAGATTGAGATTGTGTGCGAGTTATCGTTTTCATTTTGAAGTAAAGCGATTCTCCAAAAATCGGGAAGGGAACCCTCGTGAATGGGTGTAATGTTAACGATTCTATAGTTGCTCATTTTGACGATATCAGTCCGTTCTGCTCCAAAACGGTAACAACAATAAAGAAAGTGTGGAGCATTTTGTTTTATCAAACTGAGGCTCTGGTAAGCCCAACGCAAATAAAACAATACCCCACACCCGTATGGGAAAGTGCTAAGATTTAGCACGATATGCCATACAAGGTGATGAATGCTTGCTTACCCCTGCGTTAGAGAAATTTACCAGATTTCAGTTTGGGATAAAAGCGAAAACACTTTCATCAAATATGTCCGCCAGGGTTGGCTTGAGGCCATCACCCTGACGGACACAAAGATAGAAAAGGATTGGAAGAATAACAACGAATCAGTCCGTTATCTTTTCCACCCTGTTCGCCACGATATCATACGTCTCCCTCTCAATCCCATCCACGCCGGTGTACCTGTGAATCCGGATCCTTCCCAACACATGAAGCTGTGCCCCTTTCCGGATGATATCCAGATCCGGGCAGTTCTCTTGCCACACGATGATCCGATGCCATGTGGTCTCGATGACAGGACTATTCGGTTAAATAACTGAAAAACTCATCTATGTCCTGACGTTTGGGGAGACGGGCGATATACACTTGGTCTCCAAGATCGTCGGCCAGCGCGGCGCTCATACGGGTACAAAGGGTAATCCGGTCTCCATAGCGTCGCGTGACATCCTGGTGCGAGTGCTTGTATTCATGAACGTCCCGCCTGCCGACATAAGCGCAGTAGAACTGCTCTCCGAAGTCTTTCCGGCGTTCGCCGAAAGCGACCATGTCGGCCCAGATCTGGAACACATCCGTCGAGTGGGCATAGTTCATCATGTCGGGGGTAAAGCCTCCCGGCGGTCGCATGTTAACCTCCAGGCCAACATAATCGCCCTTTTTCCCGAGGCCTTCCCGATCCTTGTCAAGTTGGAAAAACTCCAGATGCACAAAGCGGTTCCTGATCCCGAAAGCCTTGACAACGCGCCTTCCAATCGAGGCCAATCTCGCAGGAACGGTCTTGTTGATCCAATAGCAGGTGTCAAGATTGTCGTGGACAATGTCCATGACCGGGGTAGGGAAAACGGAGTTATTCTCAAAAATGGGCTCCATCCTGTCATTGAATATGGCGTCGTAGGAAACAAGAAGCCCGGTTATGAACTCTTCAATCACAAACAGCCCATAGTTGTCCGGATGATCTTTGAACCACCCTTCCAACTCCTCGGCGGAGTTGAATTTGAAAGTACCGGTCGCGCCGACGCCTTTGTCAGGCTTGGCGATGATCGGGAAGCCTGTCTTCTCCGCGAAAGCCTTGACCGCGTCGACGCCCTCGGAGCATTTGATCTGCCGGGCTGTGGGGATGCCGCCTTTCCGGTAATATTTCTTCATCTCGGACTTGCTTTTGATCGCCGCGATATGGTCCGACTGGATGCCTGTGGTGACATTGAAGTCCGTCCGGAGCCGGGCGTCCTGTTCCAGCCAGTATTCGTTGTTGGACTCGATCCAATCTATCTTGCCGTATTTGTGCGCGAACCAAGCCACCGCCCGGTACATTTCGGAGTAATCCTCCAGGTTGTTGACCCTGTAATAATCCGTAAGATTCTCCCTGAGTAGCCACGGGAGATTCTCCCATGGAGTGTCAGCGATTCCTAAAACGTTGACACCGTTTCTTTTGGCACCGGCGCAAAACTGCCAGTAGCTCTCGGGAAAATGAGGTGAAATAAAAACCAGGTTCATGAAACTATAAGTATTATTCTCTTCTGAGACTTTTCTCATGCCGCCTCCCGTTATCTCCCACGCCTCACCGAAAAGGGTTGACCTTCCGTCTTTGACCATCACATAACCTCCGTCCGGGAATGTGTAGAAGCGATGGCGGTGACTGTCCGGGAAGACCACATCCTCGAAAAGGCGTTTGCCATCCAGGATGAGATTCCGGACCTGATGGTAGTGGGGGATGAGATTGATATCGGTCAAGCCCAACCCCTTGAGCCAGCGCCTGTAATTTGGATCGACAGTCTCTCCGGGCAATTCCGGATGTGAATAGACCATGTCGGCGCAGTTCATGCTTCCGGCGCTGCATCCCATCACGACCCCTTCGTGGCCTGCCAACAGTTCTTTCAGGCCTATTTCATTGATAAAGCGGTTCTGGGTGGGGACGTGACCTCCGCAAAGGACAATCCAATCGGCTTTGGCGACAAGACTCCGCGCCTCGGACACATTACGCCGGTCAAGCATCACTATATTTCCAGGAGTTATGCCGGATTTAGATATGCAGTCCGACATCCCTTTCATTACCGAGTCGGTGAAAGTAACATCGTCCGGGGCGGCGCTAACGAGCAGAATGAACGGCCTCTCAGGCAGTTCCGCTTTCAAACGGGCGAGGAAACCATTGTCCGAAGTAAAATGGTCTTCGCCGTATCTTGTCGGGCTTCCTGTTAAAAACAGCGTCATACTGCCTGTGACGTCACAATCTTTCTCATTTTGTGAAATCAATTATTTGCCGTGGGGAAGATCGTGAGGCGGAGGGTTGTGCTGCCGTAAGGGACCAGGTCTATGTACTCGACATCGCTTTCGGTCCTGAACTTCTCGGGCAGGGCGGGTGTGAAACGATTCTCCTTCAGCGTCCAGCCTTTGACTCCGACCACGGGGACACGGATCTTGAGAGGAACCGTCTCGAGGTCGAACGGGAAGCCCTCGGCCCCGGTGTTCTCCACCTTCAGGTCTTTCAACCCGTCTTTGACAAGGGCGTAGTTCCATTTCCCGGCGGGAGTCATGGACCAGCTCTTGAAGTCAGGGTTGGCGGACACTTTGCCGGCGAGGTTGTCGTAGATGGCCGGATCCTCCTTGACATCGGCGGGGATGGCGTATGAATACACAATAGGCCCCCTTTGTACAGAGGATCCGGTAACGGGATTATCCACGACCTCTATCTCCATGGGAAGCTCAACGGTTAAGGTGTCTCCGGTCTTCCAGCTCTTGCTGACAGTCTTGAACCCAGACTCCTGACCCTTGACCCAACCAGGCACACGGTAGGTGAAATCCATGTCGCAGGCCTTGGTGTATGGTTTGCCGTTCTTGAAGAAACTGAACTCGAAACAGACTCGCTCCTCGAATGGATACGCGGTCTTCTCCTCGATTCTGACGGTGATTCCCTTGCCGAGATCATATTCGACGGAAGAGGGGCCGTAAAGGGCGGCCACCGGCTGTCCTTTCCTGTCTTTCATCCACATGCGGGCGACGTAGTTCGGGAAATAACGGTGCAGGTTGCCGATGCAGCACTCGGTCTCGTGGATAGGGCGGTATTGCATCCAGGTCAGTCCGTATTTGAAGGCGTTGTGGTTGGAGTTGCCGGTCGCTATGAACTGGTTGGGGCAGGAGAAATACTGCATCGTCTTGAAGTCCTTGGTGATGGCCCCGAAGCCGCCGTTGAATATTCCTTTCTCGATGCGATCCGCCCACTTTCCGTCTCCCGTGACCATCAAATAATAGCCCATGGTCCAGGTGTAATCGGAGATGTCGCAGGTCTCGTGGCTGGCCAGAGGGTCGTTGCCGGCTAAAGCCTCTGAGGACGAGTTGATGCCGTCTATCAGCATGTTCGGGGTCTCCATCTTCTCCTCGGCGTGAAGGGCGGCCTGGAGATATTTCTCCTCGCCGGTGTAGGCATAAAGCAGGAGGGGGACTTTCAGGAGCTCGTTCATGGTGACTCCATGCATATGGAACTCGCTGTCGTCCAGCGCTGTTTCCTGTGTCATGTTGGACTCTCCCCTCTCCCAGGCGTTGACGGCCAGGTCAAGCAGGGCCTGGTCACCTGTGAGGGCATAGGTCCAGAGAATGCCTTCCACATTGATCACATAGCGGTCCTGGGCAAGCTCGTCCAGCGAGTATGAAAGGTAATTCTTCTTCAGGGCCTCGGGGATACGAGGGTCAGCCGTGGCCTCATAGTAAGCCTGTACGGCGCGGAAAAACACCGCGAAAGGCCAGGCCATGGAACCGGTCTCGGGGCCGAGACGGCCTTCCGGACGGTCCGCCATCAGAATCCTCGCCTGTCGGGCGTTACGCTCGCGCATGCGTTCCTGCATCTGGGCGAAACGTTTCTGGGCCTCCGGATCCGCCGACACCTGGGCGTCGAAGTTCCTGGGACGGCGGCCGCGCTGAAGCTGGCTCATCGCCTCTTCCTCCGTAAGTCCTGGTTTAGCGGGGAGCGGACGCGCCAGAACATATTCGATGTTCTCCTGCCAGGTGTCAAGGAAGTTCTTGTCATCCAGAAGGTAACCGAGCCGGGTGATACCGTCCAGATAGTAGGCGGTCTGCTCGAAACGCCACCAGTCGGCTCCGCGGGATTCGGAATCACGCTCAAGTTCCCCGGCCCAAAGAACTGTGTTGAACGGATACGCCATCGCCTCGGGATGGCCCGCGAGGCCGTCACGCTGGCGCTCAAGTATCTCTTTTAGCCAACCTTCCGGCTGGATCTTGTCAATCATCCCTTCAGCGAAGACCGCGTGAGGGGCGACGGGGACAGTCGTCACCGCTTTCTTGGCGCAGCCGGCCAGCGTGAGCAGACAGGCCAGAAACAAAAAACTCTTTCTCATTGTCATGTATTATTATAATTCGTTATTCGGGATCCGGTCGCTTACTCTATCACCTGTAGATCGCCGCCGAATTTGTCATTGGCGCGGTAGTGAGGCGCGTAGAGGGACTCGATGGTCACGACAGGGGCGGTGAAGACGCCTTCCTGGGTGATGTAGAACTCCTCAGTCACCGTTGTGTTCTCCTCAGGATAGACATCGAAGTAATACTCGGTCCTGTCGGCCTTGACATTGCGGTAGCCCTGAGGCGATACAGCGTAAGATCCAATCGGCCTGTACCACCAGCCCACATGGCCGGAGAGCTGTTCAACCGGCCTGAAAGCGGCCTCGCGAGGGGCGGTCAGCTTCACGAAACTGCGGTTCTCCTGATTCCAGATCCTATACTCCGCGATCACCTTGTCCCCCGTTTTGAGTTTCATGCCGGGATAGATCTCGAGAAGGGTCTTGGACGCGTTCTCGCCCCTGACCTCCTTGAAGAAATGTCTCTCGACAGTGAAACCGTTGCCGGCGGAGACAATCTTGGAGAACGGCTCCCGATAGGTCTTGGACAAGAGTATGACCCTTGTGGAGAGGACATCCTCGCCTCCGGTCAGAACCGAGTTGATGGCGTCCACATAGGCCGGGTCGTCATCCCATTTCTGGGTCTCTTTCTGCAGCATGATCCAGATCCTGATGCCGTCGGCGACCTTGGCCTCAAAGGCCGATCCGGAATCTATCCTCTTGTCACTCAACAGGTCGCAGAGGAGAGAGTGGGCGTACAACTCGCTCTCAAGAAGGCCTCTCCAAGGCATCACAGCGTTGGGATAGTACCAGCCGCCGTCCCTGTGCTCGACGGCGTACTCGTCCAGCGAGGCGACATCGGCCACAATCGAGGCCCGCATCTTAGACTCGGCGGAGAACTTGATGCCCCAGGCGGAGGCCAAATCCTCACCTCCCTCGCCGTAAACCATATTCACGAGAGTCTTGATGCGGCGGGCTTTCGAGAGTATCTGGCCTTTCAGCCCCCGACCGTCCTTCTCGGACGGGATCAGATAATCCTTGATGTATTTCTTGAACTCCTTGAAGTTCTTTGAATATTCGCTCTTCTCGCTCACCGTCTCCCTCGACACGTCGAAAGGAACGTCGGTGTACATCGAGCGGACATAGGCGTACTGGGGCGTGGACAACCATCCGCTCCAGTATGGCCACTCGGAGTGGATGAACTGGTTGCGGTCGAGATAGGTCACCGCCCTGTCCGGATCCCCGACCTCTTCTCCGAGACCGGCGTCCCTCAGTTTGGCGAGCCTCTCAAGCACCACGGCCGTGATCACGGGAGAGGACTTCATGCCCTCGAACCAACCGAATCCTCCGTCGGCGTTCTGGCAGGAGACTATCTTCCCGACAAGCTCGCTGTCCGGCATCTTGGTCTCAAGGTCGGCTCCTAGGCTTTCCGCCACAAGGCGCACATAATAGGCCTCGGTCAGGGAAAGGACATCCTTCCCCGAAGGTTCCACTTTCGTGGGAATGGCGTCGAGAATCATCCGGCGGATGTCAATCTCCTTGTACTCGGCCCCAGCTGAGGAAGTTCCGGTGAACGAGGAGCGCAGTCGCGCGATCAGGGCGTCTTTGTCCATCCCTGCCAGCAGGACGGCGGAGTGGGCCTCGGTCAGGGTCTGCTCGGCGGCATACACCGGGACAGTCACGAACGCGGCGTCGGAGAAGGTCTTGGCGTTGTCGGCGAAGACCACCTTCAAGCCTATCAGGTCGTTGCCCTTGGGATCGACCGCGAACTCGACCGGGACGGATTTCCCGGCTGGCACGGTGATTTTCCTGGTCTGGGTGGCGATAGGATTGGAACCCTCGATGTCAGCCCCGGCGTAGGTCTGGAGGGCAACTGTTCCGGAGACCGACTTGTCGGTGACGCTGGAGACAGTGGCGTGCAGGGTGTACTTGTCGCCCTTGTAAAGGTATTTCGGCTCCATCACGCTCACTTTCACGGGAATGGAGACCGTCATCTCCTGACGCAGGAGCTCATTCTTCATCTCCTTGGTGTGGGCGTAGACCTGGACGATGAAAGTGGACAGCTTGTCGGAGGTCTTGAATCTCAATGTGGCCGTGCCGTCGGGTCCGGTCTTGAGGAAGGGCTCGAAAGCGAGAGAAGTGGAAAAATCGGAACGGACTGAGACATCGTCCAAAGACTCTACAGATCCGTCAACAGCCATGGCGTTGTCTTCCAAAGGCATTCGTTCCAATTCGGCCTCGACGGCCCCCGGGGCCGAGGCCATGGCCACGGCCTCCTCCGCGTAAACCTCCCCGGCCCTTGTCTTGGCCATCCTCATTCCGGACGTCCGTTCCCCCCAACGGTTGATGCTTCCGTCAAGGGCCTCGAAATAGACGCCTCTGGCGCCCACATCGGCAAGCCTGACGACCTGCCAGTTGTTCGGCGCTATCTTCTCGGAACTCTTGTCGAACACCGCCGCCACGATCTCTGTCCCGGGGGCGGATTTCAGAGTGAATGAATACTCCTTGCCGGGATACGCCATGTCCTTGAAGGACGAGAACGACAACGGCAGGTCTAACTCATGCTTCTCCCTGCGGAACTCCCTGTCGAAGACATAATGTGTCTCTTTACGGAAATAGAAGAGGCAGACACGGACAGCGTCGGGATATTCGCTCTTATAGTTGAAGGAGACGGTCTCGACTGACCCTGGCTCTCCCGCTTTCCCTTCCAGGTGGATGAGACGGCGTCCGAGAAGCTGCCTCTGGTCCCCGAAGAGCTCGGCGATCATCCACACCGGGCCGGCTCCCGCGCCAACCTGGACCACGATGTCCTCACCGTGTTTCAATGAGCCGTCAGAGCAAGGGCCGACCAACTTGAAAAAGTTCTCGACATCGGCGTGAACAATATTGTCGGAATCCCCGATCATGAGGAACCTGGTCTTGTCCTTGGAGGATATCTTCCTGTCATTCGAGGCGGTGACCTCCGAATTGACAGAGATAGTGTAAAGGCCTGGTTTCGGAATCGCTATCTCCTTGCTTTCGCCGGATTTGACCACTCCGGACTGGAGAATATCCCCGGCGGCGTTTATCAGCTCATACTTTATGGGTAAAGGAACAAGCTGTCCCTCGTTGTTCTCGGCTTTGAAAGTGACTTTAGCCTTTTTCTCCGAGAGGATCTGGCAGGACCCATACCTGTCACCGGAAAGGGTGACAGAGCCCTCTGAGGCGTTCTCCAGAACAGCCTCCACATCGAACCGGTCAAGCACAAAGACATTCTTTGAATACTCGTCAGTCTCTCCGGTGGCGTCCTTTACCTTGACCGTGACCCTGTACCTATACCTGTCCTCGACTGAGGGGAACTTGACAGAGAAGGAACCGTCGGAGCCAAGCTCGACCTCGCCTTCATGGATTATCGTTCCCCAACTGTCAACCATATAAGAGACCTCCGCCGCGTCGAGCGGATGGCCGCTGTAACTGGTCACCTTACCCTTCACCTCGACCTCGTCTCCCATGAAATAAAGACTGTCCACACTCTCGAAAGAAAGGTCGAAAGTGGGAAGGACGAACTCGTCGACCACCAAAGACCTGGACTCCAGGTTCCTGGAGCCTTGACGGACGGAAAGGGTGAAGCGGCCGTTCCTCTCTCCTTCCGGGATTTTGAACTCCCCGGCGACCGAGCCGAACTCGTTGGTGGCGAGCTTGGTAGAAGCGACCTCCTTGCCCTCCGCGTTAACAAGCCTGACCTCGACTTCCTCCCCGGCCCCGAGAGTCTCGAAGCTGGACATCCTGTTCCCCTTGTAGACCACAGCCTTGAACTTGATTGTCTCTCCGGGGTTGTAAGCGCCCTTGTCAGTAAAGATATTCCCGAGAACATCCACCCGTGAAGAACGGGAGCCATAGTCGTCGTACCTGCTCCTGACGCTCTGTTCCTTTGACTTGCGGAGGAAGCCTTCCGAATCCCTGCGCGAGGCCTCAAGGTAGTAATACGAGTCTTTCTTCATCGCCCGGGCTATCTCTTCGGGGAGCGGGGTAAACCCGTCCACAGCCACATCCGGCACCTCTGCCACGGTTTTACCCGAGAGGGACAGTCTCAGATCGACCTTCTCCAAGGGCTCGCCTGTAATGTAGTCGGCGACATAGAATTTACGTCCCTCGGAGTCCTCCCTCATGGCGATGGAAAGCGTCTTGGAGGTATAGTTTCCCCCCGCCTCGATCTTGCCGTTCCTCGCGCTGATGACATAACTCCCGTCATCTCGTTTAGGGATATCCACACGGACAGTGTCCCAGACATAAAAACTATTCTTGGGGTTCAGGACCGTTTTCTTGAATACCGGCTCGCCATCTTTCGTGTCACGGATCATCGAGACATCCACCTTGTCAAGATTCCTCAAGGCGACGATTATCTCTTTCTCCTCCACGGTAACTGAAATCTCCTTTCTCTCAAGCGACTCGGCCATCTCCTTGAAGTTGTCGATCGTCCCCGCTATCTTCCCGTCCACGCCTGACTTGTAGGAGAGACGCTCCTTCTCCACCGCCTTTATGTCGGCGAAAAGGGCTTTATAGGCGTCCTCGCCGGCTTTTTCCCTTGAGAGAAGACTCATCCTGTCCTCGAAGAGCAGGGCCTTGCCGAAAAGACCGACAGCCTTGCCTTCGTATTTTCCGACATATGCCTCCACATCTTCCTTCCTGGAGCTCCAGTACCGGTTCCTCAAGCCGTAAAACTCGTACCACGCGGCGTTGGGATACGTGTCCCCGAGATACTCTTTCAAAGCATCGGAGGCCTTCACGACAGTGCCTCCCCTCAATCGCTCGGACCAAAGGGCGTACTCGTAGTCATCCTTTATGAAACTGTTCAGCAGACCGTTCATCTGCCCGGTCGTGTTAGTGTAGAACACCTTGTTCCTTCCCGCCTGGAGACGGGCCTTGTTAGTCAGGACGAAGTCGCTGAGGTTGCCGCCCCCCCGCGAGGACCTGTAGGTGTAGGTCACGATCGGCTCGTCATATTCCTGAATATCCTTAGCCAGGGCGGCGTTCATCTCGGAGCGGACTTTCCAATTCCTGGCGACCTCGGCGTCAACCTTTTTCACGGCGGCGTCGTAGAAATCCCAATGGTACCTCCTGGCCTTGGCCTCTTTCTTGATCTCGTCAAGGATCTCGCTCATCTTTTTCGGGAGATCGGCTTTCTCGGCGGCGTAGTAATCCTTCCAAAGGGAAGTCAGCGCGTGGCCCTGGTCGTCCACGTTCTTTCCCTTATCGGTTTTGATGAAACCCCGGGCCCCGAAAGCGGCGGCGCAGACAGCCGCGAGGGCGGTAATCAGGTAAAGCATATTCTTTTTCATATCTCAGATTATCAGAACGGAACTCATATCCTTCAAAAACCTTGCGAGTCACCCAGGAAACCTATGGCTTCCGAGAGAAGATAAGTGCTTCCCCCTATGAATATCAACGGGTTCCCATCCTTGTCGAGAGAAAGGGCGGTCGAGACGGCCTCACTCACAGTGGCGGCCTCCACCGCTTTCACAGGCTTTCCGGCGCTTTCCCGGTAGGCCTTGAACCGGCGGGACAGTTCCTCGACCGGCATCGCCCTGGTCCCGCCCGGGCTCGTAAGCACATATATCGCTTCGTCCGGCATCAACGGGAGGATCCCGTCCAGATCTTTGTCGGCCATGACGGCGTAAACGATTATCAGTGAGGAATATCCCCCGCTTCCCATCATCTCCCCGAGCTGGGAGAAGTTCTCTTTGAGAGCAGCGGGATTATGCCCCAGGTCGGCTATGACGAGAGGGTCTCGCCGGAGCGTCTCCCACCGTCCGTGGAATCCGGTCCTCGCCGCGGTGTGGATAATCGCGTCGGCGACTGCCTCTTTATCTGACAAGGCTGAGTAATAAGAGTCGCGTTTCAGGATGTCAACGGCGGAAAGGACTGTTCTCAGGTTCTTTTCCTGGTACTTCCCCCTCAAATCCATGTCTCTCTCTATGACCGGAACCAGATCCGCCATGGAAGGTTCCGCGTCCTGGGCGAAATACAGCTCCGAGCCGGTCTCGGCGGCCTTCCACTCGAAGACCGGACGTGTCTCGGGGAGATATTCCCCGACAAGGGCCGGGACGCCTGGCTTGAATATCCCGGCTTTCTCCCGGGCGATGGCTTCCAGGGTGTCGCCAAGCAGGGCGCGATGGTCAAGCGCGATGCTTGTCACTATCGACAGGTCGGGCCGGATGATGTTGGTGCTGTCCAGTCGTCCGCCCAGACCCGCCTCGATGACCGCCACGTCCACATTCTCGTCGGCGAACCACTTGAAAGCCAAACCTGTGGTAATCTCGAAGAACGAGAGGTCGAGTTCCTCCATGTCAGCCTCGTGGCGGCAAAGGAAGTCGAACACATATTCTTTGGAAACCAGCCCCTTGGAGATAATCCGGGCGCGCTCCCTGAAATCCAAGATGTGGGGAGAGGTGTAAAGGCCAACCTTGAGACCGGTGGCAGACAAAGCGGAAGCCAACATATTGGCCACGGAACCCTTTCCATTGGTTCCGGCTACATGGATTGTCCGGTACCGCTCCTGAGGGTCGCCGAGGACGGCCGCGAAGCTCGTCATCCCCCCGAGACCGGGCTTGTACGCGTCTCCGAAAGGCGATTTCTGGACGGAAGGGAACCTGACGAATATCGCGTCGAGTCTCTTCTGGTAAGCGTTCTCTGAATAGTTTTCCATCTCAGGGGAATATCTGTTTTTTGAACTCAACTCAAAAATACTTAAATTTACGGACATATTCCAACCGAATGAAAGAAAAAGCCTCAGCTCTTCGCTCGGAGTACATAATCGACGGCGTCCCGCGGCGGTTCACCCCCGCGGACATCCTTGACGAGTGTCTTGACAGGGAGCCTGAAGCGAGTCAGGTTTACGAGGAGTTCGAGCCGATAGTTGACGAGAGCGTGGATCCATGCCCGGCGGCCGACTCTTTGAGCGGCGGCGACGCCCAAGAGTATCTCCAGGCGGTGGCCGGCATCGCCGGATCACCAAGGAATTGCCCGATGGCCTTTCCTGAGGAATTCACGAAAAGCAGGATAGCCAAGGCTCTGCTGGACACGATCTGGATGAAAGGGCATTTCAGGCTTGGCGACCTCTCTTTGCAGGCCAAATGGCGCTGGAACCCCAGACCTCTCGGGAACATGGCCGCCTTCTATTCCTCGGTCGAGGCGGCAGCCGATTATCTCGATAGTCTCGGGATATGCTTGAGCTCATATTCCTTCAACGAGAGCGACCGCGTCAGCCAGATAGCCTTCAAGGTGGCGGCGACCGACAGGCAGGACGATCCTGATGAGGAGATAGGCCCTGAGGACGAGGAGATCGACCTCCCGGGAAACGCTCCTTTCGGTAGCCCGCACCCTGTGATCGGTCGCAAAAGGGCCGTTCCGGACCAGCTGGTTCCGGACCGGGAAAGCTGGATAATCTTCGTTCCCTTCGACACGTGCGAGTTCAGGCTCGGCGGCTCGCTTATCTGTCAGGCTTTCGGTCACAACGGTGACAACGCGCCTGAGATAGGCGACGGCGACTACTTCATAGACTGCTTCGAGATAATCCGGGAATTTGTCGAGGACAAGGTGGCGCTGTCCGGCAGGACGGTCGGCGACGGCGGCCTTCTCACGGCCCTGAAGGCGATGTGCGGCGGTGACACCGGCGCCAAGATAGACATCAGCGGGATCATGAACTCTTACGACGAGGACAAAGGCGTCAGAATCCTGTTCTCCGAGGTTCCGGGAGTCCTGATACAGATAAAGGACATCGACTTCGATTACGCCGACGCCGAGTTCCTTCTCCAGGACATAGCGTATTACCCTATAGGACATCCAGCGCCTGGCAGCGGCGTGATCAAGGTCAAGTCAGGAAGAGGCGGAGGAATATCCGACATACTACAGTCCCTCCTGGGCAGTCAGGCCACGGAAGGGGAAGACTGATAAAGAGAGAATATGGCAAGAATCACTAAATCATCCCAATCAAGGCATGGCTCGAGGAAGCCGAAGATATTCGTGCTGGACACGAACATCATCCTGCACGACTACAAGGCCATGCGCAAATTCAAGGACAACGACATAGTCATCCCTATCGCCGTTATCGAGGAGTTGGACAAGTTTAAGAAAGGCAATGACAACCTGGCTTACAACGCCCGCGGCTTCATGCGCGAGATGGACAGGATCACCGAGGGGGTTGGTTTCGGAGAAGGAGGGATCCCTATAGGTAAAGGATTGGGCAAGATCAAGATAGAGCCAAACCACCCTTTCCCGGATGAGATGAGGGACATGTTCAAGGATGATATCCAAGATCACCGGATATTGTCCACCGCCATCTGGGTCAGGGACAACAATCCTGACCGCTTCGTGGCCCTCGTGACCAAGGACATCAACCTCAGGATGAAGTCGAAAGCGGCCGGGATGGAGGTTCAGGACTATATGACCGACCGTGTCGAGGATGAGAAGGTGGAGAACACAGTCAAGGAGGTCCAGATTCTTCAGGACATCGACTACGGGACCTTCCAGGAACTTGCCTACAGTCACGGGAACTCTGTCCCCTGGGAGGAGATCAGCGCGAGCCGGCCGAAGCCGAACCAGCTGTACAAGATCATCCAGGACAAGGTGACCGTCTGCGCCCGCTATGACGCGGACCTGGACAAGGTAGTCCTCGTCAAGACAAAGATCGCTTACGGGATTAAGCCTCTCAACGACGAGCAGAAGTTCGCCGTTGACGCCTGCATGAATCCCTCGATCAAGCTGGTCTCGATGACTGGAGGAGCCGGCACGGGGAAAACCCTCATTGCCCTCGCCTCCGCGCTTGAGCAGGCCCGGGATTACGACCAGATCATCCTGACTCGCCCCACCGTGGTTCTGGGCAATCAGGATATTGGATTCCTTCCAGGCGACCAGAAGACGAAGATGAGTCCTTTCATCCAACCGTTGATGGACAACCTCAATGTGATCAAAAGCCGGTTTAAGGCCTCAAGCAAGGAGGCCCTGAGACTTGACGCCATGCTCAAGGAGGATAAACTCCTGATCTCTCCTCTCGCTTACATCAGGGGCAGGAGCCTCGGGAGGGTGTTCTTCATCTGCGACGAGGCGCAGAACCTCACCCCGAACGAGGTAAAGACCATCATAACCCGGGCCGGAGAGGGCACTAAGATGGTTTTCACGGGAGATATATTCCAAATCGACCAGCCTTATCTCGACCAGTGGTCGAACGGTTTGACGCATCTCAACGAGAAGATGAGCGGCCAGAGAATCTTCGAGCATGTGTTCCTCAGGGTCGGGGAACGAAGCGAGCTGTCGGATCTCGCCGCGAAATTGCTATAACCAATCATTTTCGCTATCTTTGGCGGCTAATTAATAGACAATAATCAATAATCATTTTATCCATATGTTCGACAAGAAGAAAAGAGTCTATCGCTTCGGTGGAAAGACCGCCGAGGGAGACGGACAGATGAGGGAATTGCTGGGTGGCAAGGGCGCCAACCTGGCTGAGATGAGCAAACTCGGCATGCCGGTTCCCGCCGGTTTCACCATCACCACAGAATGCTGCGCCGAGTATTATTCCCTTGGCGGCGGCTACACTGACGACCTCAAGAAGCAGGTGGCCGAGGCCATGAAGGCCACCGAGACTATCATGGGCAAGAAATTCGGGGATCCCTCCGACCCGTTGCTCGTGAGTTGCCGCTCCGGGGCGAGAAGCTCCATGCCCGGAATGATGGACACGATTCTCAACATCGGGCTTTGCTCGGCGACCCTCCCCGGCATGATCCAGAAGACCGGGAACCCCAGGTTCGTTTACGACGCCTACCGCAGGCTCATCATGATGTACTCCGATGTCGTCATGGAGAAGGCCGAGGGCATCGAGCCGGCCGATGGGCAGGGCATACGCCAGCAGCTTGACAGGATGATGATGGAGCTCAAGGAGAAAAAGGGTTACAAGTCCGACACCGATATCACCGCCGACGAGCTGAAGGATCTTTGCGGGAAGTTCAAAGTCAAGGTTAAAGAGGTTCTCGGGGTCGAGTTCCCCGACACCGCCCAGGAGCAGCTTTGGGGTTCTATCGGTGGCGTTTTCAAGTCATGGAACGGCAAGAGGGCCATCGCCTACCGCAGGATCGAGAAGATTCCCGATGACTGGGGCACGGCCGTAAATGTGCAGTCTATGGTGTTCGGTAATATGGGAGAGACCTCAGCCACGGGTGTGGCGTTCTCCCGCAACCCCGCCAACGGTGACAACAAGTTTTACGGGGAGTGGCTCATTAACGCCCAGGGAGAGGACGTGGTGGCGGGTATCCGCACCCCCAACCCCCTCAACGAGGCCACTAAGACCGAGAAAAACAAAGATCTCGAGTCCCTCGAGACCGCTATGCCCGAGGTGTACAAGGAGCTCGACGGCATCCGTCTTAAGCTCGAGAAGCACTTCCGCGACATGCAGGACATCGAGTTCACCATCCAGGAGGGACATCTCTGGATGCTCCAGTGCAGGATCGGCAAGCGCACCGGTCTCGCGGCGCTCCAGATGGCCATGGATATGGTCGACGAGAAGATGATTGATGAGAAGACGGCCGTCATGAGGGTCGCCCCCGCGCAGCTCGACGAGATTCTCCATCCCATCCTCGATCCTTCATCAGAGAAGAAAGCCAAGGTTCTCGCCGTCGGTCTTCCCGCCTCCCCCGGTGGCTCCGTGGGCCAGATAGTGTTCACGTCAGAAGCCGCCATGGAAGCCGCCGCGAACGGCATGAAAGCCATCCTCATCCGTGAGGAGACCTCTCCCGAGGACATCGAGGGCATGAGGGCCGCCGCCGGTATCCTCACCACCCGAGGTGGCATGACTTCCCACGCCGCCCTCGTGGCGCGCGGATGGGGCAAGTGCTGCATCGTCGGATGCGAGGCCATGAAGATTAACTTCGATGACAAGACTGTCACATTCAACGAGGACCAG
>CADBRH010000044.1 GCA_902797035.1 uncultured Bacteroidia bacterium
ATATCTCATTAAAGGCCAAGATTTTCGTCTCATGGGTCGGGCTCAAAGGGGCAGGACCTATCCTCTTCGCCCTCTACCCTGTCATAGCCGGTGTGGACGGCTCCTCAGATATATTCAACATCGTCTTCATCATAACCCTGCTCTCGCTGGTGATCCAGGGAACCTCACTGTATACTGTGTCCAAATGGCTGAATCTGAGCTACGAGGAAGACCCCGCCATAGAATCTTTCGGAATAGACATACCGGAGGAGATGGGACTACTCAGGGACCATACCGTCACGGAGGAGGAACTGGCCAACGGTGCGACACTCAGGGACTTATGCCTCCCTCATGGGATCCGCGTGATCATGGTCAGACGGAACGGGCGATTCCTCGTCCCCCACGGTAGCATGGAACTCAAGCCTGACGATCATCTCGTGATAATCATGGGAGAGAGCGACGATGATCTCCTTGAGATACCGGATATTCCGGAAATGCCGGAGATACCGGAGGCGTAAACGAAACGGCCCCGCTCGTCGAGCGGGGCCGTTTTTCATAAGAAGCCTCTTCTAGAACGGGAGATCGTCGGATCCCTCCTCCACGGCTGGCATATCCTCAATAGAGGGTGCCGGCGCCTGGACCGGCGGGAAATTGTCAGGGGAAAGCCGCTCTGAAGCGGTGGCCTGACCGGCGGGAGACAGACGCCATACGCGCACATCGTTATACCACCTGCCGTTGAACTCCCTGGCCCTGAGATTGAAAGAGACCTTGACCATGTCACCGACCTGATACCTGTCCAGCTCCGCGACTTTGTCGTTGCCGAAAGAGGTGAAGCATACCTCGGCGGGATAGTTCCCGTCCTGGTACTCAAGGATGAAATCCTGCTTGACCCAGGCGCCCCTGGCGCTTTGGCCGCTCAGCTTGGCCTCCTTTCGGGTGATACGGCCCTCCAATTCCAACGCGGGCATCCTGACTACTCTTTAACAGGCTCGATGAAACGCTTGACGGAATCCAGCTGGATGTCGAAAACAAGCGGAGTGTTGGGCTCGATGGCGTTGGAGCCGCGCTCCCCGTAACCAAGCTCGGCGGGAACGTAAAGGACAGCCTTGCCGCCCTCGCCCACGAGCTGCAGACCCTCGGTCCATCCGGCGATCACCCTGTCGAGAGTGAGCATGACGGAAGGATCGGCCTCGGGAACCTCCTCCACGACAGTGCCGTCCTTGAGGGAAAGTTTGTAGTGGACATAGACGGTGTCACGGGCGCCCGGCTTCACGTTATTGTTTCCAGCCTCTTTGATCAGATAAGACAGGCCTGACTCGGTAGTCACGACACCATCCTTCTTCTTGATCTCGTCAAAGAACTTGTCCTGAGCCGCCTTGTTGACAGCGGCGGAGTAGGCGTTCCTCTTCTCGATGTAGTTGTTCATGACCAGATTCATCTGATTGGGGTCGATCTTGAACTGCTTGACGAAATTCGAGTCGCCCTGATTACCCTTGGCGTTGACGAAATCGTTGATACCTTTCTTGATAAGGGAGAAATTGAGGTCACCAAGGTTGTAACCCTTGATCATGGAACCCCAACTCACGCCGAGGAGATAGCTGACAGTGTCGATCTGCCCCTTGGTCGGGACAAGTTCCTTGGCGACACCGGCGTCTTTGCCGGAGTTGCAAGCCGCGGCGCAAAGGATCGCGGCCGCGATAGCGAAAATCTTGATAGTTCTCATTGTTATTACTTTTAACGTTTCTGTCAATATCAAACTCATTCCAGGCCGGATTTGTCCGGAAAGTCCCGCGAATATCGCGAAAATTATTGAATATTCGCATCATTAATGTGATGATAACTTGTTGAATCGTTTTTTTTTGACTATATTTATATATGAATTCGAACCGGCAATGGAGATCGATCCCGCGATACTGAAATCAAAGCTTAAAACGTTCTTCGGATACGACTCTTTCAAGGGGGACCAGGAAGCCATCATCCGCAACTTGATCGAGGGGAAAGACACCTTTGTGCTCATGCCCACAGGTGGAGGCAAGTCGCTGTGCTTCCAGTTACCGGCTCTTGTGATGCCCGGGACCGCTATCGTGATCTCGCCGCTTATCGCCCTGATGAAGAACCAAGTCGATGTCATCAGGGGTTTCGAGGAGAAGCGGACCGGGATCGCCCATTTCCTCAATTCTTCCCTCGGCAAGATCCAGATACAGGAAGTGCGGGAGGACGTGCTATCTGGAACCACCAAACTTCTGTATGTGGCTCCCGAGTCTCTGACTAAGGAAGAGAACATCGAGTTGCTCAAAGACATCCAGATCTCGTTCTACGCCATTGACGAGGCGCATTGCATCTCGGAGTGGGGTCACGACTTCAGGCCGGAGTACCGTAGGATCAGGGACATGATCCAGGCGATCGGCAGGGCTCCGGTGATCGCGCTCACCGCCACAGCCACGCCCAAGGTCCAGAATGACATCCAGAAGAACCTCGGGATAATGGACGCCACGGTGTTCAAGTCATCCTTCAACAGGCCCAACCTTTACTATGAGGTTCGGGACAAGGTGGACGCCGAGAAGGACATCATCCGTTACATCAAGCAGCGTCCCGGGAAGTCCGGCATCATCTACTGCCTGAGCAGGAAGAAAGTCGAGGAGACGGCCAATTTATTGAATATCAACGGCATCAAGGCTTTACCATACCACGCTGGCCTGGACTCCAGGACCAGGGCCGAGAATCAGGACCGCTTCCTGATGGAGGATGTGGACGTGATCGTGGCGACCATAGCGTTCGGGATGGGCATCGACAAGCCCGACGTCAGGTTCGTCATCCATTATGACATCCCGAAAAGTATCGAGGGATACTATCAGGAGACAGGACGTGCCGGCAGGGATGGCGAGGGAGCCGACTGTATCACATATTACAGCTACAAAGACATCCAGAAACTCGAGAAGTTCATGCTCGGCAAGCCTGTCTCGGAGCAGGAGATCGGAAGGCAGCTGCTCATGGAGACAGTGGCCTACGCGGAGGCCAACCAATGCCGCCGCAAGATGCTGCTGAACTATTTCGGCGAGGATTACCCGAAAGACAACTGCGGTGTCTGCGACAATTGCGTAAACCCGAAGCCGACCTTTGACGGGCGGAAGGAGATGTGCCTCGCGATCAGGCTGATAAAGTCACTCCCGGAGCATTTCAAGATAGAGCATCTCGCCATGGTTCTGTCAGGCCGTGTCAACGCCATGGTCAAGTCCTACAACCATGACAAAATCCCTATGTTCGGGGAAGGGCGCGACCACGACGAGAAATTCTGGTGCACCGTCATCCACCAGGGCTTGCTCCTGCATCTGCTGGACAAGGAGATAGAGTCGTACGGACTCATTTATGTCACTGAGAAAGGCGAGGAGTTCTTCGCCAACCCATACGAGATCAGGCTCGTCGAGGACAGGGTGTTCCAGAGCAAGGGCGGGGACGACGACGATGACGACCCTTTGGCCGGAGGTCGTCCCGCCGGCGGCGGTGGTGGCGGTGATCCCGTCCTGCTCTCCATGCTCAAGAACCTCAGGAAGGACATGTCCAGGAAACTCAGGCTCCAACCGTGGATCATCTTCGGGGACCCGGCGCTGGAGGATATGTCCATCCTCTACCCCATCACCCTGAAGGAGCTTCACAACTGTCAGGGTGTCGGTGAGGGCAAGGCCAGGAAATACGGAGCCGAGTTCGTGGACCTTATAAAGAGATACGTCGAGGAGAATGACATCTCCCGTCCCGAGGACTTCGTTATGAAATCGGCTCCTACCAGGTCGGCCGACAAGATATTCATCATCCAGAGCGTGGACCGCAAATTGTCCCTGGAGGACATCGCGGACGCGAAGGGGATGGATATGGACAGGCTGATCGAGGACATCGAGGGGATAGTCTCCACCGGCACCAAACTGGACATCAACTATTGCATCCGCCAGATGGTGGACGAGGACATTGTCGAGGAGATATTCGACTATTTCAAGAACGAGGCGACCTCCGACTCAGTTGAGGAGGCCAAAGAGAAACTCGGACCCGACTACGACGACATAGAGATCAGGCTGGTCAGGATAAAATTCCTCTGCGAGGTCGCTTCCTAGGAACTTCTCAGATTGTCACCATTCTCAGCCGGCGCCCCTCGAAATGACCGAGGCGCCTGAATCCGAACATCTTGACATACTGGGCGTAATAGTCGAACTTGGCGCCCACCTGCCCGGCGGTATGGGAGTCTGACCCGAGACATATTATCTCTCCGCCAAGCTCCATGTACCTCAACAGGATATCCCTGTCCAGCTGAGGGGTCCGCAGACCGTATGGCTTGTATGTTTTAGTGTTGATTTCCAAGCCCTTCCCGTTCTCTATCAAGTATTTCATAATCTCATCGAAAAGACCGGGGAAATCCCTGTAGAGGACGCTTTCCTTCGGGTACGGCGCGTACCTGGCGATATAGTCGAAATGCCCCATCACATCGAAATCCTCCAGGCGTCTCATCTCCCTGAGCAAAGTCTCCAGGTAACGCCCGTAGGCCTCCTTCCAGTTCTTGCCTTTGTAGTAAGGGCCGAAATACGGGTCGGTGTCCTCAAGGTAATGGACCGAGGCGATGACCTGGTCGAATTTGTGGGCCGAGAGGATATTCCTGTTCAAATCCCTGCAGTCCTCGTACAACCCCACCTCTATTCCTTTAAGGACCTTGAACTTCCTCGCCGCCTTTCCAAGGGCTCCCTCTGACACGAGACCGGCCACCCTGTCGATCTCGGCCTGCTGGGCCCGCACGTCGAAAACCTCGTTGACTATAGGCTCGAACTCCTCCTTCATCCTCGGGACGAAAAAGTCACAATGGTCGGTGAAACAGATCCCTCCGAACCCTTTGTCCACCGCAGCCCTGACGCTTTCCTCAACAGTGGTCCCTCCCCCGTCGAAAGAGAACTGGCTATGGTTGTGTGTGTCGAAAAACATATCACGAATATAGCGTTTTTTTATTAATTTCGCGTACATGATCACTCTGGGATACAAGACCAAATTCGACAGCGTCACAAGGGCGGCCGCCGCCATCGGCATCGGCCTGGTGATGGTGTTCGGCGCCAACGCGCCTACCCTCGTGGTGAAAATCATAGCCGTCCTGCTGATCGCGGCCGGTGTCGTCTCGCTCGTTTACGGCCTGATCAAGAACAAGGAGACAGGGATTTATCAGCTCCTGATCGCTAACGCTGTCCTGGACGTGGTCGTCGGCCTGCTGCTCTTCTTCAATCCGCAGTGGATAGCCGGGATCATAGTCTATGCCATCGGTGTCGCGCTTATTCTTTTCGGGGGTCTGCAACTTGTCGCCCTCGCGGGCGCGATGAGCTTGCTTGGGGCCGGAGTCTCATCGCTGATTCTCTCGATCCTCGCGGTCGTCGGAGGCGCTTTCCTGCTGTTCAACCCGTTCACGATCGGCGTGATGAGCGTCATAGCTGGCTGCCTGCTCATCCTTTACGGGGTCTCCGAGCTCATCTCCACCTTCAGGATGGGAAAAGCCAAAGAGGAATATGAGATCCGTCGGGGCCCCGCCGCTCCGAGGCCCGAGCCGATGGAGCCCGGGAAAATCCTCATCACTGGAGAAGCCAAGGACGCCGAGTACGAGAGGGTGGACGATCCGGACGACCTTGACGACATGAATTAAAGCATGATCCCTCAGGAAACGGTACAGAAGATCCTCGACACCGCCAGAATCGAAGAGGTGGTGGCTGATTTCGTCTCCTTGCGTAAGCGAGGGGCGGAATGGTGGGGATGCTGCCCGTTCCACAACGAGAAGACCCCTTCCTTCCATGTCGTCCCGGCCAAAGGGATTTATTACTGCTTCGGTTGCCACAAAGGCGGCTCGGCGGTGGGGTTCGTGATGGAGCACGAGCACATGTCATATCCGGACGCGCTCCGTTATCTGGCCAGGAAATATAATATCGAGGTGGTCGAGGAGGAGGAGAGCGCCGAGGACATAGCGGCCCGCCAAAGGAACGAGAGCCTGCTGCTAGTCTCGGAGTTCGCGGAGGAGTTTTTCAAGGAGCGTCTCACTTCAGGCGAGGGCAAGGCCGTGGGACTCAATTATTTCCACACGCGCGGACTGGAAGACGCCACTATCGTGAAATATGGTCTCGGATGGGCCCCCTCCGACCGCCACTCTTTCACCGACGCCGCCAAGGAGAAAGGATTCAAGGACGAGTATCTTCTCGAGACCGGCCTCTGCGCGAAATATGACGACAAGCCCGAGCTTCACGACAGGTTTGTCGAGAGGGTGACATTCCCGATCCATTCCGTCAGCGGCAGGGTTATCGGTTTCGGAGCCAGGACATTGAAGTCCAAGGAAGAAGGCAAGCCCTACGCCAAATACGTCAACTCGAAAGAGAGTTCCATCTATGTCAAGAACCAGTCTTTGTACGGGATATGGTTCGCCAAAGGCGATATTGCCAAAAAGGACAAGTGCTATCTCGTGGAGGGATATCTCGACGTCCTCTCGATGCACCAGCTCGGGATCACCAACACCGTGGCGTCCAGCGGCACAGCCCTCACAGAAGGGCAGATTCGCCTGATCGGCAGGTTCACCAAGAACGTGACCATCATGTACGACGGCGACGATGCCGGAATGAAAGCCGCCCTCAGGGGTATTGACATGTTCCTCAAAGAAGGGATGAACGTGAAGGTGGTGCTCATTCCCGACGGTGACGACCCCGACTCATATTCTAGGAAACACACTCTGGAGGAGATGGAGGCTTTTCTCGCCTCCTCGGAGCAGGACTTCGTCGATTTCAAGAGCTCGCTGCTCATGCGGGACGCCTCCGCTGACCCCCTGAAGCGAGCCGAAGTGATCAACGAGATAGCCGACACGGTGGCGGACATCCCCGACGCGGTCAAGCGTGAGACCTATATCGACTTCCTGAGCCGGAAGTTCAACATCCGCAGGACAGCGCTCGAGGAGAGGATAGGGGCCACCCGCTCGAGAATCCTGATCTCCGGGCGAAAAGGATCCGGCAGGTTCCAGCCCCCTCCAACTGAGGACCCGGGGCCGCGGGAGGAACCCAGACAGGAACTCACCGGTCTCGACGCCTTGGAAGAGAACAGGATAATGGCGAAGGCGGAGAGGGATCTCCTCAACTTCATCCTCACTTACGGCACCGCTAGGCTCGAGTTCCAGAGCGACTCCGATTTCTACATCGAGGACGAGGAGGAGCGGCTGACGGTCTTCGATTTCATCTCCCAAGCGTTGGAGGCTGACGGGGCTGTTTTCGTCAATCCCGCCTACCAGGCCACGCTCGACGCCTACTCTGGCTTATATTACGAGGGCTATTCCCAGGGCGAGATTGTCAAGCGTCTGCTCGACGGGGCCGACAGGACCGTCGCCTATGTCACCTCGCAACTGTCCACTGACGAGCGTTACGAGTTGACTATCAAGAACCTGCGTGACGCTATGATGTCCAAAGGCTCATGGCTGACCAAATATGTCCCCAAGGCTATCCTGGTCTTCCAGAACTGCCGGCTGGAGGACAGGGAATACAAGCTCAAAGAGGAGCTGAGGAAAGCCCAGACCGTGACCGACTCCGACAACGAGGAGAGGCTGATGCGCGAGCTCGTGAAAGTGGGCAAAGCCATCAAAGCCGTCAAGATCCGCCTCGGTCGCGAGAAATAAGACGGTGCCCAGAGACACGTCCCCGTTGATACTCAGCAACTTAACCAATATCCCCCGGCTGTTTATTGTCGGGGTATATTGGTTAACTGATTGAAAATCAAAATTCATTCGTCTCCGACAAAATGTATTTTGTTTAATTAGAGATTATACTCTATTTTTGAAATGCCTAATTATTTGAATTATGAAAAAGAAATACAAGCCTGGATGCCTGGGACATATCTACCAGAGGGGTCACAGAGGATTCGTCATTTTCTATAATATCAAAGACAGTCTAGTCTTTTTCACCATATTCATGCTAGAGGCGGAAAAGTTCGGAATAAGGGTCTCCGGCTTATGCTTGATGTACAATCATTACCACGTGGATCTCGAAGCGCCTGGCGCCAAAGCGGTAAGCATGTTCGTGTCCTGCTTTTGTTCTTGGTTCTCAAAAGAATACAACAGACGATATGGTTTTTCCGGGTGCTTGTTTGATGAATATGGGATCTCTAACAAATATGGGGATAAAGATCGAAGGACTGCTTACGCCTATCTTTACAACAATCCCGTCGAATGGCACTTCTGCCACCGGGCCGAACAGTATCAATGGAACTTCCTGGGATACGCCAGGAACAAGCACCCTTTTTCAGAGAGAATCGCGTCAAGGAATATCACCCGGGGACTGAGGAAGTCGATAGAGCTGGTACGCTATCTTCATTCACTAAAAAGACCAGTCCTTTACGATGCCATTGACACACTCCTCGATAACCTCAACATGAATGAGAAGCGTTATCTGACTGATTTCATAATAAACGAATATTCCCGGATCGATTATCAAAGAGCCATCGACCGCTACGGGGACTACGAGACAATGGTAGACGCTTTCAGCTACAACACCGGCAGTGAATATGACATAAATGAGGATTATGATCCGACAGCGGGAAAGGAATACAAAAAGATGGCCAACTTCCTGGCAAGGGACACACGGTACCGTGATATCGGTGATGTCGTTCGCCGTCCGGCTGAAGAAAGGCTGTATTATCTGAGCGAGTTAGTAACAAAATGTAACGTCTCAGTAGAACACGCGATGAAGTTTCTTCGTATAGGAAAGGCTGAAACAATCGAGGCAGAGATAACTTCTTGTTGATAATCAGCAAGATGCGCATTCACCACTAGCGGTTATCGATTGAGGGATAATATGGAAATGGCTGATTATCAATACACATTCATCTCCTTATGCGTTCAGAATTTAAAGGAGAGGCCGCCGGTGAGGGAGAAGAACCAGCGGAGAGGCTGGACGTCGGTGACGGTCTCGACTATGTCGGTTCCCTCCTCTGGATGAAAGGTTTCCTTGTTGAATATGTAATTCTTGGTCAGGTTGTAGTGGAAGGCGGGGCTGAGTTTCAAATCAAACCTCCAGATCCTGTAGTTGAAACAAGCCCCGGCGTCAAGAGTCAGCGAGAGGCTCCCGTTCTTCTCTGTCCAAGTGTTTTCCGAATTCGAGAAGCCGACACCCCAACTGGCCGTGGAAACAGGGGAACTCTCGCCGGAGATGTAGCCCGGAGTTATACCCGCTGAAAACTCGACATCGCTGAAGAGATTGGCTAGGAAAGCGGCCAGGGCGCCACGCAGAGGGTCAGAATATCCCATGATGACCTCGTAGCCGAAGGTCTCGCCGGCGGCGATGGCTCCTCTCGCAAGGCGACCCGAGGAATCCCTGGGCCTCGTCCGGTAGGCGATAGCAATCGGGAACCCGAAAGTGTCGTCAACCTCAGCAACCCTAGGGACCCATTGGAAACCAGTCCTATACCCCAATCCGTTAGAGTAAAAATGACCGTAAGTGAGACCCACGACGAGGTCGGACTCCTGGCCCTTGTACATGGGTGTGTATACCCCCGCATAGAATCCGAAGTCATCGGACAGGTTGTGGTAATCGGGCTTAGGCAAGCCGGTCTGGGCCGACGCGAGGAGGGGGAATAACGCCGCGCCAAATGCTAAGAGGACGCCTCGTTTCATTGTCATAATAATAAGATATGATTCCTCGTAAATATAATTCACATTATCTTTCCGTGCAAATCATCCGAGGAAATTCGCTACATTTGCAAGTTGAAGAGAAACGAATATGGAAAAGAATTTCAAGAGGACTCTTGTGACCTGCGCGTTGCCTTACGCCAACGGTCCCGTTCATATCGGTCATCTGGCCGGAGTATATATCCCTGCCGACATCTATGTCAGGTACTTGAGGATGAGGGGCCAGAATGTCCTCTTCATCTGCGGCTCTGACGAGCACGGTGTGCCGATCACCATCAAGGCGAGGGCCAACGGGGTTACCCCGCAGGACGTGGTGGATAAGTACCACGGCATCATCAAGGACTCTTTCCTGAGGCTCGGGATCAATTTCGACATATATTCCCGGACCACATCCAAGGTCCACCACAAGAACGCCTCCGAGTTTTTCCGCGAGTTGTACGACAAGGGCGAGTTCATCACCAAGGAGAGCGAGCAATACTATGACCCCGAGGCCAAGACCTTCCTGGCCGACCGCTACATCGTCGGGACCTGCCCCAAGTGCGGCAACCCCAACGCCTATGGCGACCAGTGTGAGAAATGTGGCAGCACCCTCAGCCCCGAGGAGCTGATTGACCCCAAGTCCAAGCTCAGCGGCGCGCAGCCTATAAAGAAAAAGACATCCCACTGGTACCTGCCGCTGGACCGGTTCGAGCCCTGGCTCAGGGAGTGGATCCTCGAGAACCACAAGGAGTGGAGGACCAATGTCTACGGGCAGTGCAAGTCCTGGCTGGACGGCGGGCTCCAGCCAAGGGCCGTTAGCCGTGACCTCGACTGGGGAGTCCCGGTGCCGGTGGAAGGCGCCGAGGGCAAGGTCCTTTACGTCTGGTTCGACGCCCCGATCGGTTACATCTCCAACACACAGGAGCTTCTGCCCGAGCGTTGGGAGAAGTGGTGGAAGGACGAGGACACAAGGCTTATCCACTTTATCGGCAAGGACAACATCGTGTTCCACTGCATAGTTTTCCCTTCGATGCTGAAGGCCCGCGGCGGTTACATCCTTCCGGACAACGTGCCGTCCAACGAGTTCCTCAACCTTGAGAGCGACAAGATCTCGACATCCCGCAACTGGGCGGTATGGCTCAATGAATATGTCGACGAGTTCCCCGGGCAGGAGGACACCCTCCGCTACGTGCTGTGCGCCAACGCCCCCGAGACGAAGGATAACGACTTCACATGGAAGGACTTCCAGCAGAGGAACAACAGCGAGCTGGTCGCCATTCTCGGCAATTTCGTCAACAGGGCGGTCGTGCTGACCCAGAAATATTTCGGGGGCAAGGTCCCGGCGAACCTTAAGCCAGAGGCCATCGACGCCGAGGCCCTGGGGCAGATCCCTGAACTCCGCCGCTCCCTTGAGACCAACCTCGAGGGCTTCCATTTCAGGGAGGCCCTGAAGGACGCCATGAACATCGCGAGGATCGGCAACAAGTACATCTCCGACACCGAGCCTTGGAAGGTGGCGAAGACCGACATGGACAGGACCGCGTCAATCCTCTACACCTCGCTCCAGATATGCGCCAGCCTCTCCATCGCTTTCGAGCCTTTCACTCCTTTCTCGGCGGAGAAGTTGCGTGGGATACTGAATGTCGGGCTGGACGCCGGTTTCGACCACCGCGACGGCGAGGGTGAGCCGACAGTCAATTTCTTCAGGCCAGGCGAGTCGCGCGCTTTGCATACTACCGGCTTTGGACTCAACCCGGCAGTCGCCTCGACCCTGTCTCCCAGCGCTTCGCGCCCTGTCCGGGAAAATGGTCGCCAGGATCGAGGCGACCTGCCGGAGCACGGATGCCCGGCACAAATCGTTTTCCCGAACCATAAGCCGGTCTTCACTTGGGACGACCTCGGGAAGGCTGACCTGCTTCCGGTCGGACATCAACTCGGCGAGGCGGTCCTGCTGTTCAGCAAAATCGAGGACAACGTGATCGAGGCCCAGATCGCCAAACTGAACGCCACAAAGGCCGCCAACGAGGCCGCGGCCAAAGCGGCCGAGGCAGAGGAGGCAGCCCACAGGGTGGAGCCTCAGAAGCCTGAGGTCTCCTTCGAGGATTTCGGGGCTATGGATATCCGCGTGGCGGAAGTCCTCCAGGCCGAGAGAGTGCCGAAGACCGACAAGCTCCTCAAACTCAGCATCGACACGGGAATAGACAAGAGGACGATCGTCTCCGGGATCGCCGAGTACTACAGCCCAGAGGAGATGGTCGGAAAAAAGATATGTATCCTCGCCAACCTCAAGCCGAGGGTGATCCGCGGCATAGAGTCCAAAGGTATGATCCTTATGGCGAAACAGGGTGACGGGACCATGCGTCTCGTCACCCCGTCCGAAGCGGTCGCCAACGGCGCCGTGATAGGATAACTATTTCTTTATCAAGGATTTCACATATTCATAGAACTCAGGATCCTCACCGATGATGGTCTTGTTGATCGTGCCGTCGGGATTTAGGATGACCTTGGTGGGATAGCCCTGGATGGCGTAGGTGATGGCCACGTCGCTACCCTTCTCGGCAGGGTTGTAGACATGGAGCCAAGGCAGCTCATGCTCGACGATAGCGTTCTTCCAAACCTCCTCGGTGTCACCACAGTCGATGCTGAGGATCTCGACCTTACCCTTGGCGTCCTTGTACATCTGCTTCATGTCAGGAATACCCTTCTTGCACCAATAGCACCACTCGCCCCAGAAGTCGAGGACGATGTACTTGCCCTGGTTGTAGATTGATGAGAGGGTGAAGTCCTCGCCCTTCTCGTTCTTGAGGGTGAAATCGGGGGCCTGCATGCCGTCCTTCACCAGCTCGGCGGCCTCGGACCTGGCCTTGGCCTTCTCGGCGCTGGTCGTCGCCCTGTCCACCAGGGGCTTGACATACCCGTTCTTGACAGCGTCGGGAATAGCCTCGAGGACCTCGAGGGCGTCCTTCCCGTCACTGCCGACAAGGCGGCTCACCAAGGTGGCGCCATAGACGCTGGCGGGATTGTCGAGGATGAATTGTTTCGTCAAGGCGTTGACATGCTCGCTGACCTCGTTGTAGATATTCATGATGGAGTCGGCCTTGGCCTCGTCCTCCTCGGGAACAGCGCGGAGTTCCTTGACAATCTCGGACATCCTCTCCCTGTCGGCGGCGCAAAGATCGTTGTAAGCTTTCTGGTCCTGGAAGAACTTGCTTCCGTCCACAACCACCGAGTCAAGCCTTCCGCTTATTCTGGCGGCCTCGCCGGGAACGAAAACGATGGAGGCCAGGCCATTCTGGCGGCCCTTCTCGTCACCGACGTTGTAGATAAGGACCCCGCGGGCCACGGTGTCGACCAAGTCGAAGGAGAAGTCTCCGTTCGGGGCGGGGATGGTCATTGAAGTGATGGGAACCCTGGAGTTGAGTATGTCGCAAATCTCAACAACGAGGGAGTCGCCGACAAGGCCGTCGAGATGACCGGCGATGACATTCTTTTTGGCGCAAGAGGCGCAGGCGAGCAGCGAGGCCGCCGCCAGAGTGTAAATAATTAATCTTCTCATTTTGATGATTATTTTGATTAGATGATTCTCTGTGTTATAACTACTCGTCGACATGATGGATCTCGGGGAAAAGGCCGAACATCTCGGCGTCTATCCTGTCCGTGATCTTCTGGAAATCCTCCGGACGGTTCTCGAATTTGATCTCATCGACGTTGATGATCAGAAGATGGCCGTCATATTCCTTGATCCAGTCCTCATAGCGCTTGTTCAGTCCGGTCAGATAATCGATCCTGATGCTGCTCTCATACTCACGCCCCCTCTTCTGGATCTGGGCGACCAGATTGGGGATTGACGAGCGGAGGTAAATCAGCAGGTCCGGCTTGCTGACGAGTGACATCATCAGGTCGAACAGGTCCGAGTAATTCTCGAAGTCCCTGGTGCTCATCAGCCCCATGGAATGAAGGTTCGGGGCGAATATCCTCGCGTCCTCGTAGATGGTCCTGTCCTGGATGATAACATCGTCGCAACGGGAAATCTCCACCACGTCCTTGAATCTCTTGTTCAGGAAATATATCTGGAGATTGAACGACCAGCGCTCCATGTCGGCGTAGAAATCCGCAAGATACGGGTTGAAATCGACCGACTCGAATTTCGGGGTCCAGCCGTAGTGGGCCGCCAGCATCTTTGTCAGAGTGGTCTTGCCACTGCCTATGTTGCCTGCTATAGCGATGTGCATATCGTGAATGGTTTATTATTGCTTATCAATGGGGAACAAGCCGTAAAGCTCGGCGTCAATCTTGTCGGTTATGAGGGCGAAGTCCTCGGGGCGGTTCTCGAAATCCAGCTCGTCTGTCTCGATCGTCAGCACCCGGCCCTTGTACTCGGCTATCCATTTCTCGTAGCGCTCGTTAAGGCCGGCTAGGTAGTCAAGGCCGATTGACTGCTCGTAATCCCTGCCCCTTTTCTGGATCTGTGCCACGAGATGGGGGATGGAGGATTTGAGATATATCAGCAAATCAGGGGTCCCGGCCATCGAGGACATGACCTTGAACAATTCCATGTAGGTCTCATAGTCCCTCTTGGAGAGGTTGCCCATGGCGTAGTTGTTCGCCACGAAGATATGCACGCCCTCGAAAAGGGTCCTGTCCTGGATGATGACATCGTCACTCCTGGAAATCTCCAGCAAGTCCTTGAACCTCTGGGCCAGGAAATACGTCTCCAGATTGTAGGACCATCTCGGGATGTCCTTGTAGTAGTCCTCAAGGTAAGGGTTGTACGTGACAGACTCGTACTTGGGTGTCCAGCCGTAGTGATTTGCCAGCATCCTCGTTAGAGTGGTCTTCCCGCAACCGATATTCCCCGCTATTCCTATGTGCATAGTCGAATCTTGTCAAATAATCTCATCATCAACGCCGCCCCAGGGCCGCAGGAACGGGTTCCCTGTCCTCTCCTCGGCTATGGTGGTCGCCGGGCCGTGGCCGGGGAGAACTTCCACATCCCCCGGCAAACCCATCAGCTTGTCCATTATGCTGACTATTTCTTTATCATAATCCCCTCCGAAGAGGTCGGTCCTTCCAATCGCTCCGGCGAACAGAGTGTCACCGGTGAGGAGTATCTTGAGATCCTCGCTGTAGAAGCAGACGCAGCCCTGGGTGTGACCGGGGGTAGCGATCACCTGGAAGGTTAGAGATTCTTCACTGCCGTTCAGAATGACATCATTGTCATCCTGAGCCAGGCGAAGGATCTGACCGTCACTGAGGTCCCGCGTCGAGAAGGACACATCAGGTGGATTGAGACCTACCCCAATGGCGAATTCCCCGTCCCGTTCGACTAGGGTCTTGTCCTCGGGGGACATCCACACCGGGACCGAATAATCCCGGCTGAGCCCGGCAGCCCCGAAAAGATGGTCGAAATGACCATGCGTGAGCCAGATGGCCGTCGGGGTTAACTCATTCTGTGATATATATTCTTTCAGCGATCGGAGCTCAGAGGGAGTATAACATCCGGGATCGACAATGACACAACTTCCATCATCGTCCGAGAGGATATAGCAATTCTCCCGGAACGGATTGAGACAGAACGACTTGATCTTGAGTTTACCCGCGATACCCATAAAGCCCTCAATATGGCTATTCCCACAAATTTACTGAAATAATCGTAAAAATCATCTACCTTTGCATATAATGGGCGACAGCAAGAAAGAATATATCCGGATCCGCCGCGCGGGGGCGCATAACCTCTCCGATATCAACGTGGACATCCCGCGGAACGAGTTCGTCGTGGTCACCGGCTTGAGCGGGAGCGGTAAATCATCCCTGGCGTTCGACACCATCCACGCCGAAGGGCAGAGGCGGTACATGGACACCCTCTCCACTTACGCCAAGCATTTCATGGGAATATTGGAGAAGCCGGATGTGGAGAGCATCGACGGCCTGAGCCCGATCATCGCCATAGAGCAGAAAACCACCGGCAACAACCCTCGCTCCACCGTGGGCACCATCACCGAGATATTCGATTTCCTCAGACTTCTTTTCGCCCGGGCTTCGAGGGCATATTCACCGGTGACCGGGAAGGAGATGGTCAGGTACACCGACGAGAGGATCGTGGACCTGATCATGGAAGGTTACAAGGGGAAAAAGTGCTATCTGTTAGCCCCGCTCGTCAGAGGCCGCAAGGGGCACTACCGCGAGCTGTTCGACCAGCTTCGCCGGAGGGGGTACACGGAGGTCCGGGTGGACGGGGAGATCCATCCTTTGAGCGAGATGGACGCCCTCGACCGCTACAAAGGGCATTTCATAGAGCTGGTGGTTGACAAGCTCAAACCCTCCGAGGGCGACACGAAGCGTGTCCGGGACTCTGTCATGACAGCTCTCAATCTCGGCAAGGGCTCCGTCGCGATGCTGGAGAGCGGGGACGACAAACTACGCCATTTCTCCAAGCACCTGGTCGATCCTGACTCGGGGTTATCCCTTCAGGAGCCTGCCCCCCACTCCTTCTCGTTCAACTCGCCGGAAGGATACTGCCCCCATTGCAAAGGGCTCGGTATGATAGTGGACGTGAATATGGACACCATTATCCCGGACAGGGGCCTCTCTATCGCCGAGGGCGGGATTGTCCCACTGGGCAGGGTCCGGGAGACCAGGAAATTCGACATCATCCGTTCGATAGCCCGGAAATATAACTTCTCCCTATACGACCCGATAGCGACTATCCCCGACGAGGCGGTCTCGCATATCATTTTCGGCAGCGAGGAGATGTTCCGGATCGGGGAAGGCAACCTTTCCGAGATGGTGTCTTTCGACGGGGTCGTGGACGACATCGATGACAAGATCGTCTGTCCTGTCTGTCACGGGACTCGTCTCAACCAGAACGCCAATTGCTTCAGGATCGACGGCAAGACGATCTCGGAGGTGGCGGCTATGGAGATGACCTGCCTGAAAGAGTGGTTGGCGTCCCTTCCCGGGAAACTGTCCGAAAGGGAGAACAACATCGCGAGAGACATCCTCAAAGAGCTGGACGACAGGGTGCGTTTCATGATGGACGTGGGGCTGGATTACCTTTCCCTGGACCGGCCGACAGCGTCTCTCTCGGGAGGGGAGAGCCAAAGGATCAGACTCGCCACGCAAATCGGGTCGAAACTCGTGGGAGTGCTGTACATCCTGGACGAGCCATCCATCGGACTGCACCAAAGAGACAACCGGAAGTTGATCTCCTCGCTGAAAGAGCTCAGGGATGAGGGCAATTCCGTCATGGTAGTGGAGCACGACCTCGAGACGATGATGAGCGCCGACTGGATAGTGGATGTCGGGCCCGGGGCGGGCGAGAAAGGAGGCAGGATATGCCTGAACGCTCCATTGAAGGCTCTTATGGAATATTCCCCGGCGGACGGGAAAGTCCCTTCCTCCCTGGACTGGGACACCGCCGGCCACTGTGTCTTCGGCCCCTCGCTCACTCTCGACTATCTCCAGGGCCGGAGAACAATAGAAGTGCCTTCAAAACGCCGCGAGGGCAACGGGCTGACCCTAAGGCTCACGGGAGCCAGGGGCAATAATCTGAAGAATATTGACATTACCTTCCCGCTGGGACGCTTCATCGGTGTGGCCGGAGTGAGCGGCAGCGGCAAATCCTCCCTGATCAACGAGACCTTGATGCCCATCCTGAAGAACAAGCTTCACAAGGCCAAACTCCGTCCCCTGCCCTATGACTCGATAGAGGGGATCAACAATATCGACAAGCTCATCGAGATCGACCAGAGTCCTAGCGGACGCTCCACGAGGTCAAACCCGGCGACCTTCACAGGGGTGATGAGCGACATAAGGGACCTGTTCGAGGATACTCCTGACGCCAAAGTCCGGGGGTTCAAGGCTGGAAGGTTCTCTTTCAATGTTCCGGGAGGCCGCTGCGAGGCCTGCAACGGGGCCGGGATCAAAGTCATAGAGATGAACTTCCTGCCTTCGGTCAACGTTGTTTGCGACGAGTGCCGGGGAAAGCGTTACAAGGAGGACACCCTCGCCGTCCATTACAAGGGGAAGAATATCAGCGACGTCCTCGAGATGCCCATCAGCGAGGCTTACGAGTTCTTCAAGCCCATTCCATCGATCGCCAGGAAACTCAAGGCTCTTGTGGACGTGGGCCTCGGTTATGTCCATCTGGGACAGAGCGCTGTCACCCTCTCGGGTGGCGAGAGCCAGAGGATGAAACTGGCCGCCGAACTGTTCCGCAAGGCCACGGGAAACACTCTCTACATCCTTGACGAGCCCACCACCGGCCTTCACTTCGAGGACATCAAGGTCCTGCTGGAGGTGCTTCAGGAGATAGTTGACCAGGGTAACACCGTGATTATCATCGAGCACAATCTGGACATCCTCAAGAGCGTCGACTACATCTTCGACCTCGGTCCGGACGGAGGCCAGGGAGGTGGAAGGATCGTCGCCCAGGGCACACCAGAAGAATTGGCCGGCAACCCAGACTCGGTCACCGGCCAATACCTGAAAGAAGTCTTATCCTGATTCCCTACCAGGCGAGCGCCGAGGCGCCTAGGATGGCCGCGTCGGACTCTTTCAGCGAGGAATACACAAGCTTGACCTTACCTCTCCAGAGAGGGAGGACATTGGCGTTCATGGCTTTCACGATCGGCTCGGTCAGGAACTCCTTGCTCCTGGCGAGTCCGCCGAAGAGCACGATGGCCTCCGGCGAGGAGAACTCGATGAAGTCGGCGAAAGCCGTCCCGAGAAGCGTCCCGGTGTAGTCAAAGACCTTCAGGGCAAACTCGTCCCCTTCCTTCGCGGCGTCGTAGATATCCTTAGAGGTGATATTGTCGAGCTTGCGGAGAAGCGACGGCTCGTCGCTCATGTCCAGCCACTCGCGGGCGGTCCTGGCCATTCCGATAGCCGAGCAGTAAGCCTCAAGGCAGCCTGTTTTTCCGCAGTTGCACAGACGCCCGTTGTGACGGACGATAGTGGTGTGGCCAAGCTCGCCGGCGAACCCGTCGTGTCCATAGACCATCTCGCCGTTGATCACGATTCCGCTGCCGACACCGGTGCCGAGGGTGATCATGATGAAATTCTTCATTCCCCTGGCGGCGCCGTAGGTCATCTCGCCCATGGCGGCAGCGTTGGCGTCGTTGGTCAGAGTGACAGGGATTCCTCCCATGGCGTCCTTGAGCATGGCGGCGAAATGGATCGATCCCGCGCGACCCCAGGAGAGGTTGACGGCGTTCTCGATGTCGCCTGTGTAGTAGTTGGCGTTAGGGGCGCCGACTCCGATGCCCCGGATCTTGCCCTGTGCCCCGGCCTCAACGATGAGTTTCTTCAGAGCGTCGGACAACTCGGCGATGAAAGGCTCGACAGTGTCGTGGTTGTCTGTCCTGATGACAGTCTGGGCGATCACGGTGCCGCGGGCGTCGACAACACCGCACTTGCTGGTCTGTCCGCCTACATCAACACCTATAACAAGATTCTGTTCCAGATTCTCCATGGCTTAATCAACGGGTATGTCCTTGTTAACGTTCTTGCAGCCGATAAGGGCGTAGTAGAGGAGGTAGCAGAGCATAGCTATCACAAGCCAGTAGCTGTTCATGTAACCGGCGCTCTTGGCGATCAGGTTCTGGATGAAAGGCATTACACCGCCACCGACGACGAGGGTCATGAATATTCCCGAAGCGGCCTCGGTGTACTTGCCGAGACCCTCGACCGCGAGATTGAAGATGGCTCCCCACATCAGGGACGTGCAAAGACCGCAAAGAACCAGCAGGAGACAGCTCAGAGGGACCTGGAACATCGAGAACCCGTCAGCGGCGCTGTAACCGGGCATGTTGACGGTGACAGTCTTCGGGGTGAAGATGGCGATAAGGACAAGCAGGATGGCCACGGAGCTGACCGTGATCATCTGCGCCCTGGTGCTGACCTTGCCGGAAATGAATGTGCTGCATAGACGGCCGACCATCATGAGCAACCAGTAAACGGCCGCGATAGCGCCTCCGATGGCCGCTCCATTCACAAGGATACCCGCTCCCCTGGAGGAAGCGTCGGCGAGATAGAAGTTGACCTGTGAGGGAATACCGATCTCGATACCAACATAGAAGAAGATGGCGATGGCGCCGAGCACGAAGTGGCGGAAATTCCAGGCGCTGTGCTCATAGACAGTGGCGTTGCGCTCTTTGGCAGGCTCGGGGATCTTCACGAGGGAGATGATGATGAACGCGATAGCGAACACACCCATGGCGATGAAGAGCAGCGGAGCCACATCAGACATGGAGGTGTTGGCGGTCACGGTGCCGATAAGCGCTCCTACCAGCAGAGGGGTCAGGGTACCGGTCAGGGAATTCAGCGTGCCGCCGATCTGGATGTACTGGTTGCCCTTGTTTCCGCCGCCGCCGAGGATGTTAAGCATCGGGTTGACCACGGTGTTGAGCATACAGACGCAGAAACCGCAGACGAAGGCTCCGAGGAGATAGACATAAATCGCCGAGCCACCGCCGATCTTGCTGGAGATCCACTGGATCACGATACCCACGAAACCAGTCGCCAGGGCGGCCAGGGTCGTGTTCTTGTAGCCGATCTTGAGAAGCATCTTTCCCGCGGGGATACCCATGAAGAGGTATGCCGCGAAGTTCATCAGGTTACCGGCCATCCGGGACCACTCATACTTGTTGCCCCAGATCACGCCGAACGGGGCGGCCATGTTGGTGACGAATGAAATCATAGCGAAGATGAAGCACATCGTCACGATAGCCACCATGTTAGTTTTTTTCTTTTCCATGCAGAAATAGTTTTATTGTTGTTAGTTCAATGTGTCCAATGTGGCGGATTACACAAATTTAAGAAAAAAACACGAATCTTTCACCCGACAGCGCTCAATATCTTAATAAAAAGAGCCGGCGCTTTCCCCAAAGCGCCGGCCAGTTGTATATAAAACGAACTTAACAAATAGACAACAAAAAGAACTTTTGTCTGTCTGTGGGCAAAGATATCAACAATAAATCAATTTCCAAATTATTTTTCGTAAATTTCTAAAACGATTTTTATTAAAATCTATTAAAACTATAACGGTTAATACTTAAACATTTAAGTTATCAGCCGTTCCTATACTCACTAGGAGTCATGCCGGTCTGCGCCTTGAAGAACTTGTAGAAAACGGAGGCGTTGACGAAATTCAGCTTATAGACAATCTCCTTGATGCTGTCGTCGGTGTATTTGAGCATGCTCTTGGCCTCCTGGATAACGAAAGAGTCAATCCAGTCAGGGGCCGAGCGCCCGCTAACTTGTTTGATGAGTTTGGACAGGTACTTGGGAGTCATTCCCAACCGGTCGGCGTAGAAAGCCATACCCCTCTCGGTCGAGTGATACTCTGAGACGAGAGACATGAACCGCTCGAACAGAATGTTCAGGCGCGACTGGGACGACTTTGAGTCCATTTGGATAAGGCGGGCGTTCTTTTTGATCAGCCCGGCGAGCACATGCATCAGCGATTCCACCAAAGGCTCCACCGCCTCGCTCTTCCCTTGAATACCAGAGCCTATTACTTCCTTGATCAGGTGGAAATAATGGGAACAGAAGAAGAGTTCCTGAGTCCCCAGACTTATCCGGGGGTCCTGCACGAACAACAGGTGGGAGTCGAAGAACTTGGAGAAGTCAAAACGGATGGAAGAGATGAATGACCATGAGACCGCGAAAGCGACGAAACGACCCACTCCTGTCCCCCTTTCGCCCGGTACAACTTTAATTATATTCCCCGGTATGCAGACGGTGAGGGAGTTGTCCTCAATATGATATCTCCGGAGATTGATCTCAACGTCGTACCCGCCCTTCTCACAGAATATGACCAGAAAAGCGTCGACACGGAACGGGTAACGCAAAAAATCCCCGACTCCTCCTTCTTTTACATCAATAATGAAGAAATCGTCCCCGATATGGATGTCCTCGCCCGGTGGCAGAAATCTCTTGACCTGTGTCAGGCCGATATTTTTCAGTGTCTCGCTCATAAGGTCAGCTCAGGCTTAATCGTTAATCAATATACACAATTAATTTGTCAAGATTTCTATTATTCTATTTTTTCGACCTTTCGACAATAAATTTACCATATTAAGAACAAAATAAGAGCAATATGGCAACTTCTTTGTAGCTAAGGGCGGCGCATCGGAAAACAAAAAAACATGACATATATGAGAAAAATCATGACATTCCTCGCCGCCGCGTCGATCGCGGTCACCGGCGCCTGGGCCCAAAGGTCGCTGACTTTGGAAGAGTGCCGGGAGATGGCGACACAAGCCGACAGGGAACTACAGCAGGAGAAGACCAAGGTCGAGATGGCCGGTTACGACAGGAAGATCGCTCTCGCGAATTATTTCCCGAACATCTCAGGGACCGGAACCTATCTTTACAATCCCAATGACATAGCGCTCATCTCCGAAGCCGGCTCAGAGGCTTTACGGAATGTCGGTACCACCATCCACGGTGTCTCGACCGAGTACCAGAAGAAAGTGATGGGAGACATCACCAGCTACATCCAGCAGCTCGCGGCCACCGACCCGGCCAGCGCCATGAAATACATGCAGCTGATGCAGGACCCTCTTCTCCAGACCGTTCTGGGGAGCCTGTCGTCAACGGACATGTCCGCCTCGATCAACGCCATCGGTCAGGACATAGACGACGCTCTCCATCCCGATTTGGAGAACATCCTGGTCGGCTCGGTTACCGTCCAGCAACCGATATTCATGGGAGGCAAGATTGTGGCGGCGAACAGGATTGCCAAATTGGCAGAGGAACTGTCACAAGCCAGATACGACCAACGTTACCAACAAACGATCGTGGATGTCGACCAGGCGTATTGGCAAATCGTCTCCATAGCGGCGAAGAAGAGACTCGCCGAGTCGTATTCGGATCTCCTGCATCAGATGGAAAATGATGTGGAGCTCGCCGTGAAAGAGGGCGTCTCCACGGAGTCTGACGCGCTGCAGATCAAGGTGAAAGCCAATGAGGCCGACATGCTCAAGACCAGGTCCGTGAACGGCCTTGCTCTCGCGAAGATGCTTCTTTGCAAAAGGATAGGTCTTCCCTTGGACACGGAGATCACTCTCGCGGATGAGACGCTTGAGACAGTGCCGGTGGCGAGGATCGAGTCAAGGAAAAGCCTCGAGGACATCTACGCTGACAGGCCGGAGACAAGAAGCCTGGAGCTGGCCTCGAGAATATATGACAAGAAAGTGGCCGTCGCCAGGGCCGACATGCTCCCGAAAGTGGCCGCCATGGGTGGGTACATGGTCTCCAACCCAGGCCTGAAAAACGGCTTTGAAAAGAGCTGGAACGGTTACTGGGGCGTTGGGGTTGTAGTCAATGTGCCCATATTCCATGGGTTCGAGGCCCTCAACAAGACCCGTAAGGCCAAAGCCGAGGCCACACTGTACCGCTCCCGACTCGAGGACGCCAAGGAGATGATCAACCTTCAGGTGACCCAGCTTCGCAAGCAGGAGGACGAGACCCTCGGGAAACTCTCCATGGCGGAGAGCAACCTCGAGAGCGCCGAGGAGAACCTCAGGGTCGCCACCATCGGGTTCAACGAGGGTGTGGTCAACGCCAACACAGCCCTGGGCGCCCAGACAGCGTGGTTGAAGGCGCGTTCCGAATATATCGACGCCGGTATCGAGCTCCAGATGCTCGCCTCCAACCTCGAGATGGCCGAGGGGAACAACATACCTGTCAAATAAGCGAATAAACAAAAAGACAATATCATGGAAAAGAAGAGTAAAAGCTACAATCTGTCGATCGGGATAGCCGCCCTCATAGGGATTATCCTTCTCATCGCGATTATCGGTTATTTCGTGTCCAGGCCAAAACCGCTGGTGATCCAGGGAGAGGCGGAGGCGAGCGAGTACCGCGTCTCAGGGAAAGTCCCGGGCAGGATCGAGGAGATCTATGTCAAAGAGGGACAGCGGGTTCACAAAGGCGACACTGTCGCTTTCATCGACTCCCCCGAGGTGAGGGCCAAACTTGTGCAGGCCAACGCCGCCAGGAGCGCAGCTGCCGCCCAAAGTGCCAAAGCCCGCAACGGCGCCCGCTCCGAGCAGATCCAGGGGGCGTACCAGCTGTGGCAACAAGCCATAATCCAGGAGGAGGTCCTGCGCAAGTCTCTCGACCGGGTGGAGAGGCTTTACGGGCAGAAAGTGATTCCCGCCCAGAAATTTGACGAGGCCAAGGCCAGATATGACGCCGCCGTGGCACAGACCCAAGCCGCCAAGAGCCAGTATGACATGGCTGTGAGCGGTGCCAGGAAGGAGGACAAGGCGGCAGCCGAGGCTCTTGTCCAGCAGGCTTCCGGAGCCGTCCAGGAGGTCGAGTCATATCTCGGGGAACTGTATCTTGTCTCTCCGGCGGACGGGATTGTCTCCGCCTTGTTCCCCAAGGTGGGAGAGCTTGTCGGGCAGGGTTCCCCGGTCGCGAGCGTCATCGACACCGATGACGTGTGGTTCACCTTCAATGTGCGTGAGGACTATCTCCACGGCATGAAAGAGGGCGACAAGGTCATGGTCGTCATTCCAGCTCTTGACGGCAAAGAGGTCACCGCTACGGTCAACTACCTCGCCGTGAGGGAATCCTACGCCACATGGAAGGCGACAAAAGAGACCGGCCTGTATGACGCGAAGACTTTCGAGGTCAGGGCCGTCCCCGACGAGCCCGTGGAAGGGATACGTCCCGGCATGTCGGCCATTGTGAGACAATAATCAGGAATATTCATTAATAAGATGAGCAACTGGCAAAGGATACTATCGGTCGCGCGACGCGAGCTCAGGATAATCAGGAACCGCCCTCTTTATTTCATGGGCTCCGTGGGGGTGATCGCCTTCTGCGCCGTCTTCTTCCTGACTTTCCTGGACAAGGGGTTGCCCGACAACATCCCGATCGGGATCGTCGATAATGACCGTTCCTCCACCTCCAGAGCTTTCGTCCAGCAACTCGACGCCACCCAGCTCGGGAAGGTGGTCCGTCACGAGTCTTTCTCCTCGGCCAGGGAGGACATGACAAGCGGGAAGATCGCCGCCGTCTGCGTCATCCCGGAGGGCATGAACGAGGACATCCAGGCTTTCAAGCAGCCGAGGTTCACATTCTACGTCAACGGCCTCTATTTCGTCAGCGGGGCGCTGGCGTGGAAAGACCTCCTCACGATGGTGAACCTCACCAACGGGGCCGTCCAGAGGGAGATACTGAGGGCGAAAGGATACAACGACCGCGAGATCATGGGGCTTATCCGGCCCATCGACATAGATGTCCACCAGATAGGGAACGCGACGACCAACTACAGCTACTACCTGTGCGGGATATTGCTCCCCGGAGTGCTGGAAATGATTGTGATACTGGTTCTTATCTATTCATTAGGGGCAGAGCTCAAGTTCGGGACCTCACGTCACCTGATGGAGACTTCAGGCCACTCGATAGTTAGCGCGATCGAAGGCAAGCTGCTTGTCTGGACAATCGTATTCTCGGCGATCGGGTTCGTGATCATCATGCTGCTCTACCACTGGCTCCACTTCCCTATCAGCGGGAGCATATTCAACATGTTCATCGCCATGTTCCTGCTGGTTCTGTCGAGCGAGGCGATCGCCATATTCATAATAGAGTTGATCCCCATCCCGAGGCTCGCCTTGAGCGTCGGGGCCCTTTACAGCGTGCTCGGATTCTCCCTTTCGGGCTTCACTCTCCCGCTAGAGGCGATGCCGCCGTATATCCAGGGGCTCGCGGTGATATTCCCCCTGAGGCATTACTACCTTTTCTATGTCCAGGAGGTTATATTCGGCGCCGGTTTCGCCGGATGGTGGAAAGAAGTCATCTACCTGCTCCTCTTCCTCTTTGTCCCTCTCGCGGGGCTGAAGAGGCTGAAAGCCGCTTACATCCATCAGAACTTCCCTAAAGACTAAGACCATGGCTAAAGAAAGATTCATAAAGACTTGGCTCGGGGACTGGTGGAACATCCTCTGCCACGAGCTCAAACAGATCCTCTCCGACGGAGGTGTCCTGCTTATCTTCTTCGTGGCCGGGCTCGCCTATCCGCTGCTGTACAATGTGGTGTACCTCAACGGTGTCCTGTCGGACACGCCGATAGCGGTAGTTGACGACGCCGACTGCCCTGACAGCAGGAGGTTCATCCGTGAGATCGACGCCACCCGTGAGGTGGAGGTCGCGGCCAGATGCGTGAATATGGACGAGGCGAAGAGGTTGATGAGGGACAGGAAGGTCAACGGGATCGTCTATTTCCCGAGGGATTTCGGGGAGAGGCTTGTCCGGAACGAGACCGCCACGTTCTCCCTTTACGCCGACATGAGCAGCTTCCTTTACTACAAGAACGCGATGCTGGCGACCAATTTCGTGATGCTTCACGAGATCGGCCAGATCCAGATGGAAAGGTACACCCTCGCCGGAATGACGGAGCAGGAGGCCTCGCAGGTCATCAAGCCCGTCGGCTACGACGACAACAACCCCTTCAACAGGGCCTTCAACTACAGTTTCTTCCTGATCTCGGCCATTCTGATGATCATCATCCAGCAGACCATGTTCTACGGGATGTCCCTACTGGTTGGCACCCAGAGGGAGAGGAACCACAGTTTCGCCTCCCTGCCCGACAAGCTCGCGGGTCACGGGATGATGAGGGTCGTCCTCGGCCGCGGCGGAGCCTATTGGCTGCTGTATCTCGGGATCGGGATGTACATCGCTTTCATTGTCCCGGCCATATTCGGAATTCCCCAGAGAGGACAGTTCGGGGATGTTCTCGCCATGCTGCTTTTCTTCATCACCGACTGCGTGTTCTTCAGCATGACGTGGAGCACTTTGATCACCAGGAGGGAGTCCGTCTTCCTGCTGTTCCTCGCGATCTCGCCCATCTGCCTTTTCCTTACCGGATGCTCCTGGCCGACCGTGGCCTTCCCGAAGTTCTGGAAGGTGTTCTCCTACATATTCCCCTCGACTTTCGGTGTTCAGGGATATATCAACCTCAGCTCTGCGGGAGGCGACATCGCCGCCGCCAGCTCACAAATGAATGTCATGGTCCTGCAGACCATCATCTACTTCGGGACCGCCTGCGGGTGCGTGTTCGCCGAGAACTGGGTTATCCGTCACAAGGAGGAGATCCGGGAGAAGAAAGAGGAGCTCGTCCGCAAGGCAGGCATCGACAAGGCCGAGGACAAGAGAATCATCGCCGGGGAATAAGCGTATCGCCGGCTGAAGCCGACAAGAGACATATTGACTTTTTTAAAACGAGTTTTTGTACTTTTGTAGAATATGTGTACAAAGCTGTCACCAGCCGCGTGTGATACGATAAGGGGATAATCGAAGAGTAATGATCAGGTCAATTAAAAAATTAGAACGGCGTTTCTCCATCTCTGATCACAGAAGGAAGTAATTAATCGCTTCTTATCTCCAGAATCACCATATCGCTAAATTGCAAATAGGCTGTGGCGGAAACTTGATGTCTGGTTGGCTGAATACTGATGTTTCCATAAAACGCTGTAGAAGGGGAACTGTTTATGCTGTTAATATGGATGCGGGTGAACCATTTCCTTTGCCAGACGCTAGTATAAACTATATTTTCTCAGAACACCTGTTTGAACATCTTCCCTTTCCTCAGGCTGTCAATATGCTTAAGGAATGCCATCGGGTCTTGAAACCTCATGGCGTCATACGTATAGCCACTCCTGACCTTAGGTTCTTGTTGGATTTATACCAACATCCGGAAAGACCGATTAATAAACGTTTCATAGAGTGGTCAGCCAGAGGAGGAGCTGGTGGAGGAGTATTCCCGGAATCTTCTGTTTATGTCATCAGCAAATATCATACGGCCTGGGGACATAAGATTATTTATGATGCCGAGTCATTATCTGAATTGCTCCTGGAAAATGGATTTGATAATGTCTATCAATGTGAGATCGGTAAAAGTTTTCATGTCGCGTTGAAAAATGTGGAAAGGCATCATGTTAATAATGAAACCCCCTATGAGTTTTGTGAGCTTCAAACAATGATATTGGAAGCGACAAAACAATAAGTGATCTCTTTTTTTCGCGCGGGACCAAGAAAGAAGGGGCGGCCTCCCTTTCAGCAGTATTGGAATAAGGATAAAACTCTAGCCAACTAAAGATTGTTGGCGACCATTTCCTTATACTTACGAGAGATGGGTAATTGTATGTCGTCGGTGTAAAGGAGGTCCACATCGACTTTGATAACCTTAGCCTTGTTGACAAGGTAGGAGCGATGTGTCCGGATGAAATGTGGCGCGAGGATGGCCTCCCAGCGGGAAATGGGAGTGTAGTTCTTGTAACGCCTGCCGTCAGACGTGACAACGGTTGTGACATCGTCGTTGGATTCCACATAAAGGATCTCGCCGACAGGGATGGTCACCGGTTTCCTGTCCGAGATGAAGGTTATGGAGCCGGGTTTTTCCGGGCGCTTCTTGTCAAGCCACGATTCGAAGAAATGACAGCCAGCCGCTAGAGCGGTCAAAATCATGGCGATAATCACAGGATTCGTCAAGACATGCGGAAGGTCAGGCCAATCCATCACAGATCCCGGAAGACTCTCCCTGAAGGTGAGGATGAAATAATGGGTGACCAAGAACAAAAGTATCTCCCCTAACAGGATTCCAGACACCACAAATATTGTCTCCTTGATGCCCGACCACCGATTCTTGAAGCTCACCTTGGGGAAGAAATATTTGGCCGCCAGAGCTCCGGGAAGAAACATCGTGCCAATGAACAGCGCTTCCGGGAACCGGTATCCAAGTCTGCTGAGGACAATCGTCACCAGCAGGATGGAGACAATCCAATAGGATATTACCAACCACCTTTTCATAACCAACACAAAAATAGCGATTATATCCTGGTTCGGCCAGTCTCGTCAGGAAAATTGGGGATTTAAATCCCCTTCTTGGGGTTTCAGCTTTGATGGACACTTGCCTTTTTGTACTTTTGACAATAGTTAATCCACTAAATCTGTCGCTTTATGTTCAAGATGTTTATGGAAGGAGGACTATTGTTCATGTCCATTCTGACAGTCCTGCTTGTCTTCGTTTTCTTCGCCGCCTGGAAAGCGCCTCGCTGGGTGAAAGAGCTCGGCGAGTTCGCACTGATATTCGGTCTCATGACATCTCTGTTTCCCCTGTATAAATTCCTCTCAACGCTTCAGAACGTGGCGGTGGCGGTCGGTGACGGTGTAAACAGCGTATTTGACCTGATTTCCCCCGGCGTCCTTTTTGGAGTGAAAGCTATTCTGATCCCTGTCATTTACGGCATGATAATATATCTGATCTCCCTCGTGGTAAGGATTATCCAGAAACCCCGGATTTAGTTTATTCGGGCGGACACACCAACACATAAACCAAAACCGGCCTCAGAATCGCTCTGAAGCCGGTTTTAATCGTTCAGCAAGAATACTTCGATTATCCGCGAAATCTAAATTGAAATAATCGTTTTGGCGAAATAGAAACGAGCGCCAAAAGCAATTAGTCCTTGCCAAACAGGCGCACATTCTCCTTTGTTGGATACGCATGGGAAGCCCTGTGACGAGCGCCAGGGACAGATATCAGCTATCGGCGCACAATAGGCTTCCTTCCACGCATGTAGGATTATCCCCAACACGCGCCTGTTTGGCGAAAAGGAAAAAAGGACAAGTTCTCGCGAACTTGTCCTTTTCGGTGCGGTAGGTGAGAGTCGAACTCACACGGGCTAGCGCCCACTACCCCCTCAAAGTAGCGTGTATACCATTTCACCACTACCGCAG
>CADBRH010000045.1 GCA_902797035.1 uncultured Bacteroidia bacterium
GGGACCGCCATCATAAAGAAAGCTCTCGGTGTGGGCAAGGCCACGATAGCGATCGAGGACAACAAGCCGGAGGCCATAGAGAACATCAAAAAGGTGGTCGCCGAGCTGAAGGAGAAGTCTCCGGAATATTCCGGGATCGAGGTCCTCTCCCTCATGAAGAAATATCCCGAGGGTGGCGAGAAGCAGCTGATTGACGCCGTGATGCGCCGCCAGGTCAAGTCTGGCGGGTTGCCGATCGATGTAGGCGCCGTGGTGGACAATGTCTGCACCGCGCTCGCCGTCTATGAGGCCGTCCTGAAGAACAAGCCCCTGATTGACAACTCTGTCACAGTCACTGGCGAGTGCTTCCCTAAGCAGGCCAACCTGATCGTAAGGGTGGGAACACCATTGCGGTATATCATTGATTATCTGGGAGGTGTCCCCGAGGACGCCGCCAAGATCGTCAGCGGAGGCCCCATGATGGGCAAGGCCATCGCCAACCTCGACGCCGCCTCGATGAAGGGCACCGGTGGATTGCTCTTCCTCACAAGGGAGCAGACCAAGAGGATGCCAGAGAGCGGTTGCATCCGCTGCGGCAAATGCGCCGAGGCCTGCCCGATGGGCCTTGAGCCGTTCCTTCTGAACCGCCTGGCCAAGGCCGGCGACACTGACGCCCTTGAGGCCAACGCCGTCCAGGATTGCATCATGTGCGGCTGTTGCCTGTATTCATGTCCGGCCGGCATCCCGCTGCTGGATGTGATCAGTCAGGCCAGAGGACAAGTCATGGGTATAATGAGAGCCCGCGCGACGGCCGCCAAAGCCGCCGCGGAGGCAGCCAAGGCTAAAACCGAATAAGTGTATGGACAAGATATTAGTTTCTCCGAACCCGCACCTCCACTCGAAGACCACGACCAAGGTTTTGATGAGGGATGTCGTGATCGCCATGCTCCCAGCCGTGGCGGTCTCGGTCGTGTTCTACGGATGGAAGGAGCTTCTGGTGCTGGCAGTGAGCGTGCTGTCTTGCGTTCTCGTCGAGTACCTCATCACGAGGTTCTGTTTCAGGAAGCCCTCCACGATAGGGGACTGGTCAGCGATCGTGACCGGTGTGCTTCTCGCCCTTAACCTGCCTCCGACCACCCCTTGGTGGGTCGTGTTCACCGGCGCCATGGTCGCCATCGGGGTAGCCAAGATGACCTTCGGAGGCCTGGGCCAGAATGTTTTCAACCCGGCTCTCGTCGGTCGTGTGTTCCTTCTGATTTCCTTCCCGACTTACATGACCCATTGGGAGATCCCCCAGGGACTTTTCGGGGTTGACGCCATTTCCGGAGCCACTCCTCTGGGCGCTATCAAGGAAGGCCTGATGCAGCCCGGAGCGACCGTGCAGGGCATCATGGCCGACCACGGGTACTCATATTCCCAGATATTGTTCGCCAACATCGGAGGATCGGCTGGAGAGGCTTGTGCCATAGCCATCCTCCTCGGTTTCATCTACCTTCTCGTCCGGAAAGTGATAAAGCCTTGGACCACGCTCTCCATCCTCGGGACGGTGGCGCTGGTCTCCTGCGTGTTCTGGCTCGCTAATCCGCTCAGGTTCACCGATCCCCTGTTCAACCTGCTGACCGGAGGTCTCCTGCTGGGAGCCTGCTTCATGGCGACCGACTACGTGACCTCCCCGATGACAGTCAAGGGTGGGGTTGTCTATGGTATAGGAATAGGTTTCATCACATTGATGATCAGGTACTTCGGTTCGTATCCGGAAGGAGTGAGCTTCGCTATCCTGATCATGAACTCGACCGTTCCGCTTCTCAACAACTGGTTCCATCAGAAAAAATACGGGAGGGCATAGATCATGGCTGTGAAATCAAATCTTATCAATATGGCTGTGTGCCTGACGGCGGTCTGTCTGGTCTGCTCGGCCCTTCTCGGCGGGATGTATGTCCTCACCGCGGAGCCTATAGCCAAGGCTAACGCCGAGATTCTCAAAGCCTCGATCGGGGCGGTCCTTCCCGAAGGGGGAGAACTCTCCGAGGCTATGCCAATTGAGGTCGGCGGCCAGCCTTCCGAATATTACGTCAGCGCCTCCGGCGACGAGGTCAAGGCCTACGCCGTGAAGTCCACGACTGTGGGCTTCGGCGGTCCCCTGACCCTGATGGTCGGTATCACCCCTGAAGGGAGCGTGTACAACACTTCCGTCCTCTCTCACACCGAGACCCCGGGCCTCGGCGCGAAATGTACGACCGACGAGCGTTTCTACTCCCAGTTCAAGGGGTTCGACCCCTCCGGAAAGATCCTCTCTGTCACAAAGGACGGTGGGGACGTGGATGCCATCACCGCTTCCACGATTACTTCCAGGGCCTACGCCCTCGCTGTCAAGAACGCCGTTGAGGCCATCAAAAACATTAAAGGAGAATAGGCCATGAGCAAGAGAAAGTTTGATATTTTCGCCAAAGGCTTTTTCAAGGAGAACCCGACATTCGTCCTTCTTCTTGGAATGTGCCCCACGCTGGCCACGACCACTTCCGCCATCAACGGCCTAAGTATGGGTCTCGCGACCCTGTTCGTGCTCGTGCTTTCGAACATCGTGATCTCCGCGATAGCCCCGGTTGTTCCTGATAAGGTGCATATCCCGGTTTACATCGTGGTGATCGCCACGTTCGTGACCATCCTCCAGTTCGCCATGCAGGCTTATACCCCCGATATGTACAAGACCCTCGGCCTTTTCATCCCGCTGATTGTCGTGAACTGCATCGTCCTCGGACGGGCCGAGGCCTTCGCGAGCAAGAACGGGATAGTGGACTCCGCGCTTGACGGTCTCGGGATCGGTTTCGGCTTCACGATGAGCCTGACTGTGCTCGGTATGGTCCGGGAGATTCTCGGCAGCGGTTCCATCTTCGGCTGGAAATTCATCGCCGGTGACGGTCTTCTCGTGTTCGTAATGGCCCCTGGCGCCTTCCTCGCCCTGGGCTATCTCATGGTGCTTTTCAACAGAATCGCTAAAAAGAACTAGGCCATGGAGTTTTTCCTAATAATCATCTCGGCGATATTCGTCAATAACATAATGCTGGCCCAGTTCCTGGGCACATGTCCTTTCCTGGGAGTCTCCAACAAGGTCTCGACAGCGACCGGGATGTCCGGAGCGGTGGTCTTCGTCATAACCCTCGCCACCTTGGTCACGTACTTGATAAACAAGTACTTGCTGGTCGTGTTCGGCCTCGAGTTCCTTCAGACGATCGCTTTCATTCTCGTGATCGCCGCCCTGGTTCAGATGGTCGAGATAGTGCTGAAGAAGATCAGCCCCTCGCTTTACCAGGCTCTCGGGATATTCCTTCCCCTGATCACCACCAACTGCGCCGTCCTCGGTGTCGCGTTGAGCGTGGTGACCAAGGAGTTCACTTTCGGAGGAGGAGCGGCCCACATGCTGAACCTCGGCGAGTCCGTGGTGTACGCTTTCGCCACGGCCCTCGGCTATGGCATGGCCCTCATCCTCTTCGCCGGCCTGAGGGAGCATCTTGAACTCAACGATGTCCCCAAGGCTTTCAAGGGAGTCCCTATCGCCCTCGTGACCTGCGGTATCCTGGCCATGGCGTTCATGGGATTCTCGGGTATGGTATAAATGAATATTCAGACACTATGAAAAAGTTTTTTTTGTTAATGGCCGCGGTGACGGCTTTCGTGACCGTGGCTTCCGCCCAGCCTAAGGCTTTGGGAGTCCGTGTCGGGAATTACGGCGTTGATGTCAGCTATGAGAACTACGCCGGAGACAATGATTTCCTCGAGTTCGAACTTGGTCTGGATGACATGTTCAGCACCAGCGCTTTCCATTTCGACGGGGTGTACAATTTCATGATAGCCCATCCTGACTGGACCACGTCCGGCCAGTGGGGGTTTTATGCCGGTCCCGGCGCCAGCGTGGCTGTTTGGGACAACGGCAAAGATGAGAATGTGGTGTTCGCCGGGATTCTCGGCAATGTGGGGCTTGATTATATTTTCGACATCCCCCTCCAACTCTCGGTAAGCCTCAGGCCGCGCCTGATGTTCGGGGACGGCAAGGTCCGCCAGAATGGCCTGCTGACCCTCGGCCTCGGCGCGAGATATATGTTCTGATATGCGTAAACTGTTTACATTCATAAGTTTCCTTCTTTCTGTCGTTCTCGCGACTGTCGCCGCCTTGGCCCAGGACGCGCCGAAGTACCAGTACTATGACGCCTCGGCCTTCCCGATCTACGGTAAGGCCGTCGAGAACACTTCAGCGACCTACGAGAGGCTTCCCGCCTCGCTGGAGGGGGTGATCAGGCAGCCTGTCTGGGATCTCGCCCACCATTCGGCGGGAATCTCGGTGAGGTTCCGCTCCGACTCGCCTTCCATCCGTCTGCGCTGGGTCTCTTTCGGACTTCACACGATGAACCATATGACCGATACCGGCACCCGCGGCCTTGACCTCTATGCGAGGGATCCCGCTTCCGGGACTTGGAGGTTTGTCAAGAGCGCCCGTCCCGTGAAAGACACGCTCAACGACCAGAGGGTGATCGCCAACATGGAGCCGCTGATGAGGGAGTACATCGTGTATCTTTCCCTGTACGAAGGGGTCAAGAGGCTTGAGATAGGGGTTGAGGAAGGTTCCGTGATCGAGGGTCCATCCATCGACAGCCCGAGGAAAGGCTCTCCGATTGTGATGTATGGCACCAGTATCCTTCAGGGAGGCTGCGCCAACCGCCCCGGGATGGCTTTCACGAACATCATTTCCCGCGAACTGGACCGTGAGGTGGTGAACCTCGGTTTCAGCGGCAACGCCAAACTGGACTACGAGATAGCCGAGTTGATGGCTTCCGTGAAGGATCCCGCCGTGTTCGTCCTTGACAACGTGCCCAACTGCGGGCATGAGCTGATCGACGAGAGGCAGGAGAGGTTTTTCAGGATAATCAGGGACGCTCATCCGAGGGTGCCTGTGATATTCATAGAGAGCCCCAACTTCCCTCATCTGGACTTGGACCTTAAGGAAGCGGCTGACTACTCGGCCCGTAACGCCTCCATGAGGACTGTCTTCGAGAAGCTCAAGAAGGCCGGGGAGAAGAATATCTACTACATCAAGGGAGACAAGATGCTAGGTGACGACAAGGAAGCTACCGTCGACGGCTGCCACTTCACCGACCTCGGTATGTCCCGGTACACCGAGTATGTCCTTCCCACTCTAAAGAAAGCCTTGAAAAAGAAATAATCACGCGAATCATGACTCGTGCCGGTTCAAGAATATTCATAGCTCTCGCCTTGGTCTCGCTATTCTGCGTCTCTTGCGGCAGTGACAACGAGGTGGTGGCTGTCCGTCTGAGCGAGAGCTCAATGACGCTTAAGGTTGGGGAGACCGCTACCCTGGACGCCGTTGTGGTGCCGCCGGTAGCTGATTATGACCAGATTGTCTGGTCGAGCAGCGATCCTTCGGTGGCGACCGTGGAGAACGGCGTGATTCATGTCCATAAGGCCGGAACCGCCAACATCACCGCTTCGGCGGGCGGCGTTATCAGTCGCGCGTGCTCGATCACGGTGGATATTCCTGTTCTTGAGGTCTCGGACCCCCAGGATCTTCAGGATCCCGTGGAACCCGCTGTTGAGGTCGGGCCTGAGGACAAGACACCGGCTGAGCCTGATGAGCCGGCTGAACCCTCAGATCCCGTTGATCCTACCGACCCGGTCGAGCCTGATCCTGATGACTCTGAGTCGGCTGAGCCTGAGGCCTCCGCCTCTAAAGGGGTATGCTTCATCTATGATGTGGATTTTGGCGAGAAAGGCTCTTACATTGACCTTGACAGTCTCGTCACGGTCACCGATTGGAGAGGGAGGAACTTCAATGATAATCCAGGTTACTGGAATTATTACGGCCCGTTCGAGTTCACGGTTGACCTTGGGAACGCCGAGTGTGACATGAACGGGGAGAGGCAGACCCTCCCTCAGAGTATCACCCTGTTCCAGACCGCGCCCGGGGCCACCAGCGCCTTGGATCCCACCTCGGGAGGAACGATTCAGCTACCCGTCAACAGGCACGGGTTCCTCATGGTCAAGTTCAGTACCGTGGGCCTGACCGATTCCTTCAACATCTTTGTCAAAGTTAAGGTCAAATACGGCTTCGGGACAATCCAGACCGACTGGATAACAATCCCTGTCATCAAAGCCCATCCCGCCGACTAGCGGTATCTGTTCACTGGTGTATTCGCCCAAATTATTTTGTATGAAGAAATTAAGAGGATTATTCATTGTGTTGGCAGCCTTGGCCGCCATGGTCTCTTGTAATAAGGAGGGCCGCTCTTCGGCCAGCATGACGTTGACCACTCCTTTCGACCTGACCGAATATGAAATCAAGGAGTATTGCGTCGATGGCTTGCTTGTCTCGCCATCTTTCTGCTGGGACGAAGTCTGTGACTACAAAAGTTTGGCTGACGGGATGAACTCTGGCTATCATGGTGGTTTCGTCTTATCCACCCTCGTGGCCACCAGCGCCGCCAGTGACGATGTCGCCAAGTTCACCTCCTGCACTACTACCGGAGGAGTGCTTGGTAGCTCCGGGTACATGGTTTACAACCAGACCTCCACAATGCCTACTAAGGACATTGAATACCTGTTAAGCGGCTTCCACTCCGCCTCCACCGAGGTCGTGAGTTGCGCCATCACTAACAATCTTTATAACAAGAGGCTGAAAGACAACAACTTGATCGTCAAGGGCGACTATCTTAAGGTTGTGGCGGAGTTCTTAAAGGGCGGCACGGTTGTGGATAAGCTCGAGAAGTACCTGATTGACTTCGCGACGGTCACGGAGCTGAAGATGACGGAGGATTGGGACATCTGGGACATGAGCAAGGACGCTGAGAACCAGAACAAGAAAATCACCGGTTTCGACGCTGTCAAGTTCAAGGTCGAGTGTTCAGGCGAGCACATCAGCCCCGCCTTCTGCGTCGACAACTACTCCGTTTACCTGAGTGTCGAGTACTAATTGAGAATCCTCTCGCGCAAGGTAAATCATTATATTTGACAGTATGGAAAGTAACAGGATCACTGACGAGTATATCACCACCCTCGGGCCGGACGAGGTGTTTGTGTTCGGGTCGAACCTTCATGGCTACCACGGGGGCGGAGCGGCCGCGGCCGCGCATAGGCGTTTCGGGGCCGTGTGGGGTCAGGGAGTTGGGCTTCAGGGACAGAGTTACGCTATTCCTACAATGCAGGGTGGGGTTGAGACAATCAAGCCCTATGTGGACGAGTTCATCGGGTTCGAAAACATCGCCCTTCCGGAATCATTCTGGAAGGTGCTGGGTGAAGGGTAGGCAAAAAAAGAGGTTGACGCTACATTAGCGCCGCGCGGTCGACGCGTCTTACGGTCTCGCGCTTGCCGATGTGGTAGATGATGTCGGCGATGCCGAGGCCGCTGGAGGAGCCTGCGAGGGCGAGGCGCAGTGCGTTCATCACTTTGCCCATGGGCCACTCGTTGCCCTTGATGTACTCCTCGATGGCCGTCCCGACCGCCTCTGTGGTCCACGGACCGTCATATTCCTTGATGAAGTCCCTGACTTTCAGGACCAGCTCGACATTCTCCGGCTTCCAGAACTTGTCCACGTCCTTTTGGACGAATTCCTCCGGCGTCACAAACAAATAGGAAGCTATTGTCCAGAAGTCACTCACGAAGGTGGCCCTCTCCTTGGTGAAGGCGATCACGCTCCTGACATATTCTTTCGTGAATATACGCTTATCAAGGTCGCCGCCGGCCACGTTGAACTCGGCTCCGGCCGTGAGGGCGCATTTGGGGCAGCCCACAACATTAATCCCATGCTCCTCGAGGACTGGGGTAAACAGTTCGGCGAGCTCCTCGTCGGACTTGAGCCGGAGATATTCCCTGTTGTACCACTTGGCCTTCTCGGGATTGAACTTGGCACCTGCCTTCTGCACCTTGTCCAGGGAGAAAGCCTCGACAAGCTCGTCCAGGCTGAACATCTCCCGGTCGTCGCCCGGGTTCCAGCCGAGCATGGCCAGCATATTCACGAAAGCCTCCGGGAAGTAGCCGTCCTCACGGTAGCCCCGGGAGGTCTCTCCCTCAGGGTTCACCCACTTCAGGGGGAACACCGGGAAGCCCATCTTGTCGCCGTCCCTCTTGCTGAGTTTGCCGTTGCCGACAGGCTTCAAAAGCAACGAGAGATGGGCGAAACGAGGCATCGTGTCCTCCCAGCCGAAAGCCTTGTAGAGCATGAAATGGAGGGGGAGGGAAGGCAGCCACTCCTCGCCGCGGATGACCTCGGAGATCTCCATCAGATGGTCGTCCACGATGTTGGCGAGATGATAGGTCGGAAGCTCGTCGGCCCTCTTCCAGAGCACCTTGTCGTCCAGGGTGCTTGTGTTGACCTCGATATGCCCCCTGATCAGGTCGTCCATCTTGACAACGGTGTCCTCGGGCATCTTGAAACGGATGGTCCAGGCGGTGGTCTCCTCAAGGAGCCTCTCGACCTCATCGGAGGGGAGGGTGAGGGAGTTGCGCATCCTCAGCCTCGTGACCTGGTTGTAGATGAAGGTCTCTTTGGCGGCCTCGGCCCCGGCGCGGGCGGCCTCAAGCTCCTCGGGGGTGTCGAATGCGTAATAGGCGTAGCCGTTCTCGACCAGCGTCTCAGCGTATTTCCTGTAAATAGGCTTCCTCTGACTCTGGCGGTAGGGCGCATGGGGATGCCTGGGTGAGGGTGTCTCGACGACCTTCCCGTCGGCGTCCACTCCCTCGTCCGGGAATATCCCGCACCACCTCAGGGCCTCGATGATATATTCCTCGGCCCCGGGAACGAACCTGTGCGAGTCGGTGTCCTCGATCCTGAGGATGAAATCCCCGCCGTTCCTCTTGGCGTACAAATAGTTATAAAGCGCTGTCCTGACGCCGCCCATGTGCAGCGGTCCGGTCGGGCTGGGCGCGAAACGAACTCTTGTCCTTCTTTCCATCGATTCGACTTTAATTTTTCTCTTTCTCTTGCCTGACAGTCCTCTTTATGGCCGGGACGTTCTCCAGCTCGCCGATGCTCTGGCCGTATTCGACCGCCAGGGCCGGCTTGCGCTCGGAGTCGAAATGGTACCTTTTCACATTGTCGGCGGCGTTGTAGCCGATGATATTGATCCCGCTCGGCAGCTCGGGGATGTTGATCTCCTCGGCGCCGACAAGGTTCTGCCTCTCGAACTTGAAATCCTTGCCGATCACAATGAGGTTGCCGAGATCGGTCTTTGTTATCTTGGATAAGTCGTTGACCTTGAACCCGGTGGCTATGGCCGTGATCTTCACCTGGTCACCGATGGACGGGTCTGTCTCCCACACGAGACCTGTCTTGAACTTGTTGACATTGCCGGTGTAGTCGGCGATGCGGGCGTTGATCTCCTTGAGGTCGTCCATTTTCAGACCCTGGTCGTTTTTCCCGCAGGTGATGTTGATCAAGAGATTCTTGGCGGTGGTCAGGTCGAAATCATTCAACAGGGGAGAGCGGAGCGCTCCCTGGACCGCCTCCTCGAGCCTGTTCTCACCTGATCCTATCCCGCATCCCATCAGGGCCATCCCGCTGTTCTTCATCATGGTCTTGATGTCCTCGAAATCGACGTTGATGTAGCCAGGTTTCGAGATGATCTCGGTGATGCCCCTGACGGCGGTGGCGAGCACCTCGTCTGCCTTGGGGAAAGCGTCATGCACAAGATGGTCCCCGAAGAAGTCATATAGCTTCTCGTTATTGATTATCAGGAGGCTGTCCACGTTCTTGACCAGCTCATGGATGCCGTCGATGGCTCTCGACAGGGCCATGTCGCCCTCATTCTCGAAGGGAATCGTGACCACGGCCACGGTGAGTATTCCCTGATCCTTGGCCATTTTGGCTATCTGTGGGGCCGCTCCAGTGCCTGTGCCGCCTCCCATACCGGCCGTGATGAAGAGCATCTGGGTGCCCTCGCTCAGGACCACTTTCTTGATCTGCTCCTCGGCCTCCAGGGCGGCGTTACGCCCCTTGGTCGGGTCTGTGCCGGCCCCGAGGGCGTTGCGCCCGATGTGAAGCTTCACCGGGACAGGGCTCTCCTCGAGAGCCTGCCTGTCGGTGTTGCAGACGATGAAGCTGCAACCTTCCACATTCTCGCGGAACATGTAGTTGACGGCGTTGCAACCGCCTCCGCCGACTCCGATCACTTTAATCATGGACTGGATGGGTGTCCAATCGCTGACGGTGGCTATGTCAAAATTATCTAACTCTCCCATATTCTTATACTTCCTCGTTTTCCATTTCATCAAATATGTCCCCTGTCATCTTGGTGATGGTGCTTTGGAACTGCTTCCACCAGACGAACTGGGGCTTCGGGCGAGGCGGCTTCGGAGTCCTCGGTTCCTTGCCTTTCCCGGGTCTCTTTTTCCTCTCTTTGGCGGCCTCGATCTCCTCCTCGGTGGGTTGGTCGAACACGCTGATGTTCTCGTCCACCTGGGCAGAGATGACACTCGGCTCGATAACGGGCTCATCAACAGGCGGCTCCGGGGTTTGCTCCGCATCGCTTCCGACATGCCCGGTCATGACAGTTTCAGGGATTACCGTTCCGGCCGCCAGATCTGGCCCGGCGGGTTTCGGGGCAGTCCAGTACCTGCGGGCGGGAGCCTCGTTGACGCAATTCAACGTGACATCGTTCCTGGCGGCCAGAATCATACCCATCGAAGTGGCGGCGGAAGCCTCACCGGCCTCTGGGCAGCCCTCGTTCGAGAAGAACCTTCTCGGATAGCCAACCTTCACCGAATATCCCGACAGCTCCTTGATGTAGTTGGCGCAATTCACCAAGTCGGAGCCGCCTCCGGTCACGACCACACCGGCCCGGAGGACATCCTCGCTTGAATACCCGCTCTCCTGGATGTAGTAGAGCAGGGCCTCGATGATCTCCTTCATCCTGGCCGAGATGATCTCGGAGATGTATTTCACGGACACCTGGGCGGTCGGTGTACCGCTCTCGTCAACAATCTGAAGGGTTTTCTCCCCGAGAGCGGAAAGCTTCCCTGGCATGCAGGCGCCGTACGCCTTCTTGATGTTCTCGGCTAGCTCGAACGAGAAATTGCACTCTGTCTTGATGTCTTTCGTGACACTGTTGCCGCCGAACGGGATGGCGGCGTAGTAACGCATGATCTTTCCCTTGAATATGGTGACAGAGCTGACACCGGCGCCCAGATCGATCAGCGCCACGCCGTTCTCCATCTGCTCCTCTTTAAGGACCGCCCTGGCGGTGATCCCGGGGGTGAAATACTTTTTCGCGATGGCTATCCCAAGGCTGTTGAACACGGAGTCGATGTTGGTGGAATGCCTTCTCTTGCCGACGAACACCTTGAAGTTGCCGGCCAGTTTCCCGGCTGACATCCCCACGATGTCGTTCTCAAGCTCCCCGAAGGTGTCCTCCGTCGAGAAAGACTGGGCCACGGCCCCGTAGATCACGTCGTTCGTCGGGTCGCCGAGGGGATAATCCTCGAGTGCCAGTGACTTGACGGCCCTGATCTCCTCCTCGCTTATCTGGGAGTCCGGATCTGTCCTGTCGGTCTCCGCCGACGCGGTCTCCTGGCGGACATGGTATCTCGGCAGGCCTACAATCACCTGTTGGATTCTGATCTTGAGTTCTTGCTGGGCCTGGCTGAGGGCGTCCCTCAACGCGTCCTCCACCTTGCCCGGATTGATGACGTAGCTGTAGCGGATGCCTTGCGAAGGCGTTTCCTTGTAGTAGATCACCTGGACATCCTGCCCCGAGATCCTGGCGACGCAGACCGCCAGCTTTGAGGTGCCCAGATCGACTGACGCTATATACCTTTCTTCCATATTCATGAGTTATTTCCTGCAGACTATCTGTCCGTTGTATTTCACATTGACCGTGGAGTAATATCCCTCTCCCTTCTCCGGGAGGATTGTGGTGTAGTATTTCTCCATCCTGGAGAATTTGTCCTCGAAATTGTCCGGCCCTCCGAAAATGAAAAGCTCTTTCCCTTGCCTGGGGACCATCACGAGGTCACCGCCCGGCCTGACAGTGATCTGGCTTATGTTCTCCGACCAGACTTTTGTCTTTTTCATGTGGTTGACGAGGCCGATGATCCTCTCGAGCCACTTTTTCTCTGCCTCGGTCACAGGCCCGCCCTTGTATCCGCTCTCGAAGGTCAGCGGCACGTTTCCGTCTATGATGGGGACTTGCGAGGTGTAGTTGCTTTGCAATGGGAAGAGGAAGCCTCTCTCGTCGGCGTAGAACCCGTTGGCGCCTTTTTGGAACCTCACGACCGGTTCTCTTTGGGACACCCTGACATTCAGCATGCCGTCTGGGGTGGTGTAGGCCTCGGTCTTGAGAATAGCGCTCTTGTTGTCCAGGATCCTCTCCACCTTGGCGAGGTCCACGCTGTCAAGCCGTTGCCCGATGTAAACTCCATATTCAGCGGCGAGATAGCCCTCGATATCCCCGGCGGTCACGAAATTGTACCCGTCGGTGAACTCAACATTCACCCCGCCGCAGGTCAGCATCCTCTTCCTGCTCCCGTTCATCCCCATTATGGCGATGATGGCGAGGGCGAGAAGGGCGGCGGCCCCGGCGATGATGGCTATCCTAAGACCTTTCCTCATTTGTCCAACCTTTCCTCAAGCGTTTCCGTGATCGGGCCCACTAGTCTGTCTATGTCCCCGGCCCCGAACGTGGCCAGCACTTCAACAGGTTCTTTCTTAATATATTCCACCAAGTCCTCCTTCTTCAGCATAACCTTCTCGGGAGCGGTGACATCATCGAATATGATCTTTGAAGTGACCCCGGGAACAGGTTCTTCCCTCGCCGGATAGATATCCAGGAGGATAAGCTTGTCCACAGCGCTCAGAGCCTTCGCGAAATCCTCGGCGAAATCCCTCGTTCTCGTGTACAGGTGCGGCTGGAACACAGCCGTGAGCCTCTTCCCCGGGTACATGGCTTTGATAGAGGAGATCGCGCTGGAGAGTTCCCTTGGATGGTGGGCGTAATCATCGATGTAGGTCAGGGACGGGCTCGCCACATGGACGTCCAGCCTGCGCTTGACTCCGGCGAAAGTCCCGATGGCGGCCTTGATTGCTTCAGGATTAAGTCCCTGGGTGAGGCAGACCGCCGCGGCCGCCACGCTGTTCTCGACATTGACCCAGCCGGGGACTCCGCAGCGTATGTTTTTAACGGTCCCTTCAGGATATACCAGGTCGAAGATGTAATGCCCCAGCTCGTCCGGCTTGGCGCCGACGGCGTGATAGTCGGCGGCGGGGTCGTCGAGACTATATGTCATGATTCTCGCCTTGGTGTCCTCAGGGGTGATGTCCAGGCCCTTTTTGATGATAAGATACCGGGTCACCTGTGAGGCGAAGGCCTTGAACGCCTTGCGGTACTCCTCGACTGTGCCGTAAATGTCGAGATGGTCCGGATCCATGGCGGTGATGACAGCCACCTCGGGATGAAGCTGGAGGAAGGACCTGTCGAACTCGTCCGCCTCGGCCACGAAAGCCCTGTTCTGGCTTACCAGGAGATTGGTCCCGTAGTTCTTGGATATTCCTCCAAGGAAAGCGGAGCATCCGGGTCCCGCCTCTGTCATGATATGTGCCACAAGGGTGCTGGTTGTGGTTTTCCCGTGAGTGCCGGCGACAGCCAGACAAGTCTGGCCGGAAGACAGTTCCCCCAGCATCCTCGACCTCTTGACAAGAGTGTAGCCATGCTCCCGGGCGTAGACCAGCTCTCCGAGGTCTTCCGGGATGGCCGGGGTATAGACCACTAGGGTCGATGCCACATCCTTCGGGATGTAGTCATAGTCATCGGTGTAGTGGACATGGATTCCTTCCTTCTCAAGCTCGGACGTGAGCTCGGAAGGTGTCCTGTCATAACCTGCCACCGGATAACCTTTCCGCTTGTAATATCTGGCGATGGCGCTCATCCCTATGCCGCCTATCCCCAGGAAATATATTTTCGAGTAGTCAGACATATCTCAAACAAGCTTGTAAATCTCGTCGGCAATTATCCCCGCCGCGTCCGGGAGAGCCATCTTCCCGGCGTTCTCCTCCAGAGTCTTGATCCTCTCGGGATCCTTCAGCAGCTCCAGGGCTGTCGGGATCATCTTCTCCACGGCATCGGCGTCTTTGACAATCATCGCGGCGTCCTTGCGGACAAGGGCCATGGCGTTGTGGGTCTGGTGGTCCTCCGCCACATTGGGGGAGGGCACGAATATCACCGCCTTTTGGGCGGCGCACAGCTCGGAGACGCTGCTGGCCCCGGACCTGGAGATAACCACGTCCGCCGCCGCATAGGCCAGCTCCATCCTCCCGATGAAATCGGAATACTTCACGATAGACGCGAGTGGCGGGTTCTTGGCAGTCTCCTCGTTCATGAAAGCGTCGACTCCGGCTTTATAATACTTCCCGCACTGCCAGAGGACATCAACCCCCTCGGACCCGGGGCAGCCGTCGCTGATCCACTTCCTCATGGAGGCGTTGAGTTTGGCGCTCCCGAGACTTCCACCCACGATGAATATATGCTTTCTGGCGGGGTCCAGACCATATTCCTTGACGCCAGCCTCCTTCATCCCGGGGGTGCAAGGGACGAAAACGCTCCTGATGGGGTTGCCGCTCATCACGATCTTATCTTTCGGGAAAAACCTCTCCATGCCCTCATAGGCCACGCACACGCACTGGACTTTGTCCCCGAGCTTCTTGTTGGTCAGTCCGGCGAAACCATTCTGCTCCTGGATCAGGGAAGGGATTCCAATCCTCGTGGCGGCCATCAAAAGGGGAGCGCTGGCGTATCCGCCCACTCCGACCGCCACCTGGGGTTTGAACTCCCTGATCACCCTTCTGGCTTTCCTGACGCTGTACAACACCCTGAAAGGGACGCTGATGTCGTTGATGATATTCTTGAGTGTCAGCTGGCGCTGGAGGCCGGTAATGGGAAGCCCGATGATCTTGTAGCCGGCGGCCGGCACTTTCTCCATCTCCATCTTCCCTTCCGCCCCCACGAACAGGATATCTGTCCCGGGATTTAGCTCCTTGAGCTTGTTGGCGATTGAGACAGCGGGGAATATGTGCCCTCCTGTGCCGCCTCCGCTTATTATGACCCTTAAAGCTTTGTACTCCATGGCTTACTCGTTGTTATGGTCGTCAATCCCGTAGTCCGGGATGTCGTTCTCGTGTACCGGGATGCCGGATTCCAGCATGTCCAGGTCCTCCAGTCTGCTCTCCACCTCGTCTTTCTCCTCACGCTCGACCAAAGGTCCGGCCTGTGCCGCCTCCCTGGCTATCTTCCTTCTCGCCATCTTACTGATTGAGAGGATAATGCCGAAAGCGAGACTGAACATCAGGAACGAGGAGTTGCCGTGACTCACCAGCGGCAGGGTCTGGCCCGTCAAAGGGCCTATGTCGCAGCTGATCATGATGTGCATCATCGCCTGCGCGGTGATCAGGATCACCAGTCCGGCCACGGCTGTCTTCGCGAAATGGTTGTCGCAGTTGCGGGCTATGAGCGATCCCCTGGCGAGAAGGCTGATGTACAGGATAATCACGAACAGGCCGCCCAGCAGTCCATATTCCTCCACTATGAAACTGAACATGTAGTCCTCGAACATAATGGGGACGACATACCTCTGGGTGCTTCTCCCAGGTCCTTTCCCCACCAATCCTCCCTCATGGATGGCGATCTTGGCGCTCACGGGCTGCATGAGTTTGTCAAGGGCCTCCTGGAACTTGTCGCTGCCGCGGGGCTCGGTCTTGAGGATCTCCAACTGGTTCTCAATGTCGTCGGACTTGAGACGTTTCATCGCCGACTCCAGATGCGGGAACGGTTTGTTCTCGCTGGGACGGTCAGAGGCCGCGTTTATCCCTATGCAGGCGACCAGAAGCCCAACCGCCACCACTCCCGGGATGACCAGCTCCTTGACGCTGATTCCTCCTATGAGAATGGTGATGAACATGATACCCCCGATGAATATCGTGCTGGAGAGACTTCCCACCATGATTCCCAGGCATACAGTGAATATCGGGATGTAGATGTACACTATTTTCTTCATGAGAGGTTTGCCCCAGACCGGGTACTTTCTCGAGAGAAGGTTCGCTATGGTGAACTTGTCATTGCGGAAGGCGTTGATAGCCCAGGCCAGGTACATCACCATCGCCACTTTGACCACCTCGAACACATGGACCTGGACCCCTCCGATCTTCACGATTCGCCATGCGTGGTTGATGAATTGGGGCTTGATTGGCCCCACGGACTTGTGAGTGACCAGGATGAGCAGCAGGAACATCGAGAGAGCGTAGCCAAACTGGGAGAATAACCTGAAGAACCCGATGCTCCGGATGTTGTAGCAGATCACTATCAGGATCAGGCCGAGAATGGTTATCTTGATCTGCTCGGTCGCGATGGCCATCCTTGAGGTGTTCTGGGATATGGCGAGCTGGGAGGTCGAGGAGAATATGGCCACTATGGAGATCAGCATCAGTGTCAACGCGATCATCCACACAACCTTGTCTCCCTCGAGATTGTCGAAGAAGTTCCAGATAGTGCTCTTTTTCCCTTCTTTGCTCATCCTTCTCGCCATTAAAGCATCCTCACCGCCTCTTTGAACTTGCGTCCCCTGTCCTCATAACTCGTGAACAGGTCGAAACTCGCGCAGCAAGGGCTCAGCAGGACGACATCCCCGGCCTCGGCGAACGTCCCGGCGGCCTTGACGGCATCCTCGGCGGAGCGTGTCTCCACGAACTTGTCTCCTCCGACAATACCCTCGAAAGCCTCGCGGATCTTGCTGTTGTCAACTCCGAGGCAGACTATAGCCTTGACCTTGTCTTTAACGAGAGGTTTGAGGACCTCGTAGTCGTTCCCCTTGTCCTTGCCTCCGACAATCCAGACTATCGGCTTGCTCTGGCACTCCAGAGCGTACCAAGCGGCGTCCACATTGGTGGCCTTGGAGTCGTTGATGTACAGGACATCCTTGATGCTCAGCACAGGCTCCAACCGGTGCTCGACCGGCTGGAACGTGGCGAGGGACTCCCTGATCACCTTGTTGTCGATCCCGGAGGCCTTGGCCGCGAGGGCCGCCGCCATGGAGTTGTAGATGTTGTGCTTCCCTCCGAGAGCTAGCTCCTTCAGGAATATGTCGCACTCCTCATCCTCGTATCTCACCACGATCTTGTCATCCTTGAGGAAGGCGCCCTGCCCCACCTCTGACTTTTGGGTGAACGGAAGTCGTTTGGCGCTAAGGATGATCTTGTTGAGGTGGTCGATCGTGATCTCGTCGTCGGAGTCAAAGATGAAGCAGTCCTCCGGGCTCAGGTTCCTTGTGATCCTGAACTTGGCCTTCACATAGTTCTCGAGCTGGTAGCCGTAACGGTCGAGATGGTCCGGGGTGATGTTGGTTATTATCGCTATGTCAGGATGGAACTCGTAGCAGTTATCCAGTTGGAAACTGCTGATTTCCAGGACATAGTAATCGTAGTGCTCGGTCGCCACCTGGTAGGCGTAGCTCTTGCCGATGTTCCCGCCCAGGCCTACGTTGAGGCCGGCGTTCTGGAGAAGGTAATATATCAGCGAGGTGGTGGTCGTCTTGCCGTTGCTTCCTGTGACGCAGATCTTCTTGGCGGTGTCGTAACGGCCGGCGAACTCTATCTCCGAGACTATTCTTGTGCCCTTCTCCTCCAGTTTCCGCACCACAGGCACGGTGCTGGGGATTCCCGGACTCTTCACGACCTCGTCAGCCCCGAGTATGATGTCCTCGGAGTGCCCTCCCTGCTCGAAGGGTATGTCCCATTTCCTGAGGTCGTCCACATAGCGCTCGGCTATCTTCCCGTTGTCAGAGAGGAAGACGTCAAACCCTTTGACTTTTGCCAGCACAGCGGCTCCGACACCGCTCTCGCCTCCTCCCAATACTACAATCCTGCTCATATCTGTTCTTTATCTTTATTATCTTATCTTTAACAACGCGAGCGTCGCGACGGCCAGGATAATGCCGATCAGCCAGAACCTCGCCACAATTTTCGCCTCCGGTATCGCGTGGACCGGTTTTTTGATAAGGGCGGGGATGCCCTCTTTCTGGTAATGATGGTGCAAAGGGCTCATCTTGAATATCCTCCGCCCCTCGCCGTATTTCTTCTTCGTGTATTTGAAATACCCCCTCTGCATGATGACCGAGAGCGACTCCACAAGGAATATCCCGCAGAGGATAGGCAGAAGGAGCTCTTTGCGCATCAGCACGGCTCCCACGCCGATAATTCCGCCGATGGTCAGGCTGCCGGTGTCGCCCATGAACACCTGGGCCGGGAAAGAGTTGTACCACAGGAACCCCATCAAGGCTCCCACGAAAGCCGACATGAACACGGCTATCTCGCCGCTTCCCGGAATATACATGATGTTGAGGTAGTCGGAGCTCACGAGGTTACCCCCGACCCATGCCAGCACACCAAGCACCACTCCGACAATAGCGCTTGTCCCGGCCGCCAGCCCGTCCATGCCGTCTGTCAGGTTGGTGCCGTTGGAACAGGCCGTGATGACGATGACAATCATGAGGACATATATCGCCCATTTGCAGTACCATCCCCATCTTCCCTTGAAGGGGGAGAGGCTCTTGTAGTCGAACTCGTGGCTCTTGACAAACGGGATGGTCGTCTTCGTGCTCTTGACGACATTCTCCATCTTCCATCCTGTATCCTCCGCCACAAGGGTCTGGGAGTCCACGTTGAGGGAGCCGCGGTCGCCTTTCTCGACGATGTTGGCCACGCCTGGCCTCACGGGGACTTTCTCCCTGACCACGATGTCGTCGCTCAGCCACACGGTCATCCCGATCACCAGGCCGAGGATTATCTGCGCGAGCAACTTGGCCTTCGGGTGCAGGCCCTCTTTGTTATGTTTGAAAACCTTGATATAATCGTCAGCGAAGCCGAGCGCGCCGCACCACAAGGTGGTGAAAAGCAGAAGTTGGGCGTACACGTTCGTAAGATCGCAGAACAGAAGGACCGGGACGACGATGGAGATGATGATAATGATACCTCCCATGGTCGGGGTGCCCTTCTTCTGAATCTGTCCCTCGAGTCCGAGATCCCTTATCGTCTCACCGATCTGCTTCCGCTGCAGCCAGGAGATGATTCTTCGCCCGATGAAGAACGAGATCAGCATGGCCGTGACACTGGTGAGCATGGCCCTGAAGGACAGGTAGGTGAAAAGTCCCTGCCCGGGGATGTCGAACTTCTGAAGGTATTGGAACAGATGGTATATCATGATATATTTCTATTTATCAATTGCTTCCACGGTTTTGAACAGATCGGCGAGAACCTCTCTCTCGTCAAAATGACGTTTCTCCGACCCGATAATCTGGTAGGTCTCGTGACCTTTGCCGGCCAGCAGGATCACGGCGCCAGGGGAGGAGAAGAGAAGGGCGGCCCGCATGGCCTCTTTCCTGTCTGGAATGAATATGGCCTTCGCCAGACCTTTCGGGCTGAACCCGGCCTTGATATCCTCCAATATGTCCTCTGTCCTCTCGGAACGGGAGTTGTCCGAGGTCACTATGATCCTGTCCGAATATTCCTCGGCGACCTTGGCCATCTCTGGCCTCTTGGTTTTGTCTCGGTCGCCGCCGCAGCCGAAAAGGCAGACCAACTCCTTGCCGCGGTCCACCTCCCTGAGGGTCCTCAGCACGTTGTCGAGGGCGTCGGGAGTGTGGGCGTAGTCGATCACGAACGAGAGGTCCCTGGGCCCCTTCACGATCTCAAGCCTTCCCGGGGCTGGCTCCAGTTTGCTGATGGCCACCAAGGTCTCCTCGGGATCGGCCCCCAGAGCCATGGCGGCGCTGTAGATCGCCAGGATGTTGCTGGCGTTGTGCTTCCCTACAAGCCTGGTCCAGGCCTCACGCCCGTCAATTCTCAAAAGCATGCCCTCGAAACTCTCCTCGAGGACTCTGCAGGTGTGGTCGGCCATCCCCCTGCAGGAGAATGTGACGACCTTAGCCTTGGTGTTCTGGGTCATGACATCCCCGTGCCGGTCGTCGATGTTGATCACGGCCGTGGCCTCTGGACCGAGATTGTCGAAGAACAACTTCTTGCAGCGGAGATACTCGGCGAAGGTCCCGTGGTAGTCGAGGTGGTCATGGGTGAGGTTAGAGAATATCCCCACTTTGAAATCAAGTCCCGTGACCCTTTCCTGCTCAACACCGATCGAGCTGACCTCCATGAAGCAGAACTCGCATCCGGCCTCGACCATCTCTGCGAGGAGGGCGTTGATCACGAGAGGACTAGCGGTGGTGTTCGCGGTCTCGGAGCGGCGCTTCCCGACATAGTTCGCTATGGTCGAGAGCAGGCCGCAGTTATATCCCTGGGCCATGAACAGGTTGTACAGCAATGTGACAGTGGTGGTCTTCCCGTTTGTGCCTGTTATGCCTACAAGGGATAGTTTCCTTGAAGGATTGTCATAGAAGTTGGCCGCGATAATAGCCAGGGCTCGGCGAGATGACTCTACCCTGATGAAAGAGGCCGCGGAGCCTTCTACGCGGCAGGCCTCATCCTCATAGACAATCGCGGCGGCGCCGGCCTCCAGGGCCATGCCGATGAAAGAGTGCCCGTCAACCCCGAGTCCCTTGACAGCGACGAACAACGTCCCCTCGGAGACCTTCCTCGAGTCGTCGGTGACGGCCTTTATCCCGATGTCAAGGTTTCCCTTGACCCCGATCGCCCCGCAATCTTTTATGATGTCTCTCAGTCTCATTTCAATCCTATTGTCACAGTTGTCCCGGGAGCGGCCTTCTGTCCGGCCCTCGGGACCTGGGAGGTGACATGTCCTGTCCCGTTGTACACACATTTAAGCCCGCTGTTCTCTATCATGAACATCGCGTCTTTCAGTCCAAGTCCCTTCACGTCAGGCACCACAGGCTCCTTCGGGTCCACAAAGGATGGGGCCTCTCTTCCCACTGTCATCCTCGGGGCGGGGGCCTTGGGCTCCAGCTCTCTCCCGTAAGCGGGGTCGAGGGCGTAAAGGGCGTCCACAATCTCCCTCATGGCGGCGGCCGGCAGGACTCCGCCATAGACACTGCCTTTGATCAGGTAAGACTTGAGGCAGATTATGGCGCTGTACCGTGGCTCGTCGGCCGGGAAGAAGCCCACGAAGGTCGCGAGGTTGTGATAGCTCCCGTCCTTGGTGACGTACGGTGAGCTCATCCCGTATTTCTTTATTTCTTCTCCTGAGAGGACCTGCCTCGAGGTTCCGGTCTTCCCGGCGACCCGCATCTTGGCTCCTTTAAGTCTCAAAGCGGCGGTCCCTCCGTCTGAGGTCACGGCCTTCATCGCCCTGAGCATGGTGTCCGCCGTGGCTTTCGAGCAAATCGAGGCGTTCAGCACGGAAGGTCCTTTCTTGATCTTCACGACCCCGTCCTTCTCCACGCTCTCCACCAGGTAGGGCTTCATCATCTTGCCCTTATTAGCCACGGCGTTGTAGAACGTGAGGATGTGCAGGGGAGTCTCCTTGATGGCGTAGCCCATCGCCACCGAGCCGAGGTCGGTCGCGCTCCAGAGGGGCGACGCCGGATTCGGAAGCTCGGGCTCCCGGAGCCCGTCTAGGTCGAAGTCGAAAGCCTGCCCGAGCTTGTAGAGGTAAAGCTTGTCGAGGAACCGCTTCGGGTCGTCGGAATAATTCTTCACGGCCAGGTAGCGGAACACGTAGTTTGAGGATATCTCGAAGCCGTGAAGGATCGAGATGTCTTTCATGCCCAGCACATGGTCATCCTGAGGATAGCCGGGGATGATACCGTTGTTGGTGGGAATCCTGTCGTCCAGGGACTTGATCACCCCGTCCTCGAGGGCCGTCATCAAAGTGGTGGCCTTGAAGACCGAGCCCGGCTCGGAGTTGAGGCCTATGGCCATGTTGAAAGTCTCGTTGAGGCTCCAGTCTGTGGAATCCCTCATCAGATTGACCATCGATCGGATCGCTCCTGTCTTCACGTCCATTATCACGGCGCAGCCCATCTCTATGGACTTGTCGTTCTCTATCTGGCGTCTCAGGGCCTTGTCCACGATGTCCTGCATCGTGATGTCCAAGGTGGTCCTGACATCCAACCCGTCCTCCGGTTTGACATATAGGCTGTCATAGTTCTGGATCCACTCCTTGTCATCGGTCTGCCGGGTCCACATCTCCCCCTCCTTGCCGTGCAGGACATAGTCGTACTTGCCCTCGATGCCGATATGGTTGTTGCCGTTGGAATTGCTGTTGTCCTTGACGTAGCCGATGGTTCTCATGGCGAGCTTCCCGTAAGGATACTGCCGGGAGTCCTTCTTCCGTACGATGATTCCGCTACGGTACTGCTCCTCGTTCATCAAGGGGAGCTTCCTCAGGCGCTGCAGGGTCTCCCTGTCGACGGGATGGCCGAGTCTCATGTACCTGTTGCCCTCCTCTCGTCCCTTCTTGATCATCTTCCAGTAGTTCTCGCCGTCGCCGCCCATCTCGGCGGACAGCCCCTTGGCGAACCGTTTAGCCTTGTCCTGCCATTCCGACTCCAGTCTCTTACCCTCCTTTCCCTTGCCGGTGAAGTAGTCCTTCCGCACGGTGCAGTCTATGAATATCTCGTAAAGGGGAGTGGACATCGCAAGAAGTTTCCCGTCGCCGCCGATGATGGAGCCGCGCTCGGGGTCGATTGTGGTCTTGACACTCCTGGGCTTGAAATACTTCTCTATGGTCTTGTCAGGCTTCCAGAACCATTGGATATAGGCCATCCTGCAGACCAGGACGAGCGACAGCGCGAGGAAGGCGACATAGAGGTAGTACAGGATCATTCCTATCCTGTCCCTCTCCCTCCGGGTCGAATTCTGTGTCCGAGTGGCCATATTATCCTTTCTTACTTTATCTTGTCGGCGGGTTTGGCGGGAACGGCGAGGTTCGACCCGCTTTCCCGCAACATATCCTCGATTTTGCTCATCCTGCCCATCCCCTCGAGCTCTACAGTCTTCTGGGCATGGTATATCTCGACGTCCTGGAGGATCTTCCTTCTGTCCTCCACCCTAGTCAGTGTCTTCTCGATCTTAAGGCTCAGCCAGATGCTGACCCAGAACAGGAAGAAAGTGTAGATGATGTGGATGAAGTACTTGTTGATCCGGAGCCTCAAGAGGAACTCCCCCTTGATCGCGGCGAGGAAAGCGTTCTTGAGCCACCGGCCCGCGTCGGCCAGTCTCCACTTTCTCTCTTTCTTCTCTCCAAGCATCGTATATTCAATTATTTCCCTTAACCTTTCTGGCGACGCGGAGCTTGGCGCTTCTCGCCCTGGTGTTGGAAGCTATCTCATTCTCCGCGGGTATGAGCGGCTTCCTGTTGACCGCTTCCAGCGGGGTTTTTACCCTGCCGAACATGTCCTTCTCCTCACGGCCATCGGTGTTTCCGAAGCGGATGAAGTTCTTCACCATCCTGTCCTCAAGGGAGTGGTAGGTGATCACAGCCAGCAAGCCGCCCTCCTTGAGGGACTCCGCCGCTCCTTCGAGGAACTTCTCCAGCGAGCGTGTCTCGTGGTTAACCTCTATCCTCAAAGCCTGGTATACCTTGGCGAGGAACTTGTGCTCCGCGAATCCCGGGACAGCCGGGGCTATCGCCTTGTCAAAGTCACCGGTGGTGACTATCGGAGCCTTGCCCCTGGCGGACACGATAAGCGACGCGATTCTTCCGGCCCCCTCGACCTCACCGTAAATCCTGAATATCCTCTCGAGATCATCGCGGGAATATCCGTTCACCACATCGGCGGCGGTCTGGCCGCCCTCAGTGTTCATCCTCATGTCCAGAGGAGCGTCGTACCTGAACGAGAACCCCCTTTCCGCCGTGTCGAATTGGTGTGAGGACACACCCAAGTCGGCCAGAATCCCGTCAAGCCCGCCCTCGAGTCTTCCTCTGAGATCGTCCCTGTCATGGGCGAGCAGGAGAAGATGATTGCGGATGAACCGGAAGTCTCCCCGGACAAGGGTCAACCTGTTGTCATCTATCGCGTTATCCAGCGCCTCGGCGTCACGATCGAAGGCGATGACGCGACCGTCTTCGTTTAAGCGTGAAAGGATTCCGGCGGTGTGACCACCGCCTCCGAATGTGACGTCAGCGTAGATTCCTGATGGATTGGCTACCAGAGACGAGAGACTCTCGTCCAAAAGCACCGGGGTATGGTAAACAGACATTCCTGACCCTCCTACCTCTCCTGAGACAGTTGGCCGGCGATGTTCAAGAATTCCTCGTTCGAGATCGCGCTGGCCTCGTATTTCTCCTTGGCCCAGATCTCTATCTTGTAATCGTTGCCCGAGAAAACCACCTCTTTCGTTACACCAATGGACTCCAGTAGCTTCTTGGGGATAGAGACGCGCCCGAGTTTGGGGTCTGGCTCGACCACGGCCCGGTCACGCGTGTACTCTCTCCAGAAAGCGGCGTGAGCGCGATTAAAGATATTCAGTCTCGACTTGACCTTCTCCGATTGGCGCTGCCACTCCTCGAAGGTGTACATCTCGAGGCAGGGAGAGAATATGTCTTTCTTTACCACCAGCCTCATGTCACCCTCGGGATCCATCAAAGATTTGAACGGCGAGGGGAAAACCATCCTCCCCTTGTCGTCAATCCTCGAAGTGTATTCGCCGATGAATGTGATCATGTCTTTTTTCCGCCTTTCACGCTTGGACACAAAGATAGGAATAATTTTCCACTTTCTTCCATCTGCTTACATTTTTTTCCACAAGTTTTTCAACAAAGATTGTCCCGGAGACGGACTGCCGTTGATTGTAAGCGAGATAGATAAAATGCCACCCTCGATCACGAGAGTGGCATAATGCCTAACCGACTGATATTCAATTAAAAGATGTCTCCTGGCTATTTGATTGCCCGGATGTCGGAAAGCTTGACGGCCTGGAAAACGATGTGGGACGCGCTGCCCTCATAAAGGATGCCCACTGTCTGGTCATCGATCATGGTCATGCAGGAATATCCCCAACCACCCTCCTCGTCAAGGAGCAGGGCCCTCGGCCATGTGACTCCCAGGTCATCACTGGCCCTGATTGTGAACATGTTCCTGGTGACCGTTGAGGCGGGATTGGCGAACAGGAGGGTGTTCCCGGCTTTCAGGACACTTGCCTGGCAGACAGGCTCAAGGAGCGTCTTGTCGGAGGGATGGACGGTCCAGGTCTCGCCCAAATCGGAAGAAACGAAGACCCGGCGGGTTCTGTTGTCGGTCCCGTAGTTGCGCATGTTAAGCATAAGTACGCCAGGGCTTATCTCGACCACCTGGTCCTCGCAGACATGATCCACGGCCATATTGGTTTTGGTCCAGGTGGCGCCTCTGTCCTTGCTGTAGATTATCCCGGCCGAAGGGACTTTGTCCTTGTCCCACTCCTGGATGGGGACGACCAGGGTGCCGTCAGACATCGTGATTCCTCTTCCGGGACCCTGGAAGAGGGTGGCGCTGGCCGGGTCCTTGACCTGAGGGGTTATGCTGACGGGCTTCGACCATGTCTTGCCCTCGTCAGTGCTTTTGACCATCGCCAGTTGGGCGACATCGATGGGGTCGAGTCCCTGTGTAGAGGCGAAAATGGAGGACTTGCCCTCAAGCCCGTGGGACCAGATAGCGAAGATGTAGATGTCCCCGGTGATGTCGTCCACAAGCACACAAGGGTCCCCGCAGCCGTTCTGGTCTTTGGGAAGGCCGCCGTATTCTCCGAGATCCATCGCCACTCCCATCTTGCTCCAGGACCTTCCCCCGTCGGAGCTTTTCTGGAAGCCGATGTCGATGTCGGCCTGAAGGTCGTAATAGGTGTTCCAGCGAATGTCATACACCGCGATGAGATCGCCTTTTTTTGTCGTGGCCAGCCCGGGGATCCGGTAGGTGTCCACCCCGTCGTCGCCGTGGTTCCGGAGGGCTATCCCGAAACGCCTCCCGTCCCAAGGGCCGTTCTGCTCCAAGACGACCTTCTCCCCGTCGAGGGTCAACGACTCGACCTTGCAGGAGAAAGTCCCTGTCAGGTCAATCTTCCGGGAATCTATGTTCAGGCTGACATAAAAGTGGTTATCTCCTTTGACGAGGGACCTCTCGAATGGCAGGGCGACAGCGCCGGACTTGGGCTTGACCTTCCGCTCGACCGAGACCGAGCGGGGCGCGTACCAGTCTTCCTGGCCGGCTCCCCAGTAATTATAGTGAGACTTCATCACGTTGGACTTGGTCCTGGACATGATGGGGGAGATGGTGCCGATGTAAACCAGCCTGACATCCTTGACCGCCTTGAGAGGGATCCCTTCGAGGGATATCTCGACCTCGCCTGAGATGATTCGGGCGTCCGGGCTGGGGATGACGATCTCAGAGACGACATTGTACTCCCTGTCCACGATCACAGGGATCCTGGGGTTGTATACACTGGCGGAGACCACCGCCAGAACCGCGGAAAAAATTGACATTAACATAAGCGAAAGATAGCGAAAAATCGCTAAATTCGCATGTTTTTGTTGAAACGAAAGGGGGAGGGAACATCATTATTCTAATATAAAACGAACCGAGTTATGAGTATCGACAGATTTGATCTCGTGAAGGAGTGCTTTGAGAAAAAAGCGGTCCCGGCCGAGTGCCCTGACGGTAAGCCTTCGGATTATTTCGGAGAGCTGGTGTTCGATCGCCGTAAGATGCAGAAGTATCTGGACAGGAGGACTTTGGACGCCCTTTTGGATTGCATCGACGTCGGCAAGCCTCTCGATCCCATGACTGCCGACAAGGTCGCCGAGGGGATGAAGGAATGGGCTTTGGAGCATCATGTTACCCATGTCACGCACTGGTTCCAGCCTTTGACCGAGGGTACCGCCGAGAAGCACGACTCGCTGATCGAATACGACGGTAACGGCGGTGTCATCGAGAAGTTCGACGGCCGTGACCTCGCCCAGCAGGAGCCGGACGCCTCCTCGTTCCCCAATGGAGGCATCAGGGCCACATTCGAGGCCAGGGGCTACACGGCATGGGACCCGACATCCCCGGTGTTCATAATGGACGACACCCTCTGCATCCCCACGGTGTTCATCGCCTACACGGGAGAGGCCCTGGATTACAAAACCCCACTCAAGAAAGCTCTCAAGGCGGTCTCCGACGCCGCGGTGCCTATCTGTAAGCTTTTCGACCCCACGGTCAACAAGGTCTATTCCTATCTCGGTTGGGAGCAGGAATATTTCCTTGTGGACGAGTCGCTCTACGCGGCCAGGCCCGATTTGATGATTACCGGCCGCACCCTCATGGGACACGCCTCGTCCAAGAGCCAGCAACTTGATGACCATTATTTCGGGGCTATCCCATCAAGGGTCGCCGAGTTCATGCGTGATCTCGAGATCGCCAGCCATCGCCTCGGCATTCCTGTTAAGACGAGGCATAACGAGGTGGCTCCCAACCAGTTCGAGCTCGCCCCTATTTTCGGGGAGACCAATCTGGCGAACGACCAGAACCAGCTCCTGATGAACCTGATGAGCAAGATCGCCCGCAAGCACGGCTTTGTGGTCCTGCTCCACGAGAAGCCTTTCGAGGGAGTCAACGGCTCCGGAAAACATAACAACTGGTCCCTTGGCACTGACACCGGGACCCTGCTCATGGCTCCAGGAAAGGACGCCTTGGGGAACCTCCAGTTCGTGACTTTCTTTGTCAACGTGCTGGCGGCTGTCCAGAGGCATAACGGCCTGATGAAGGCGTCGATAGCCTCCGCGACTAACGCCCACCGGCTGGGTGGCAACGAGGCTCCTCCCGCCATCGTGTCCGCCTTCCTCGGAAGGGCCATGACGAGCGTCCTCCACAAGTTGCTGGAGGTCCCTTCCGACACTCCTATCGAGATCGCCGGGAAAAAGGGCAAGAGCGTCGGCCTTGTGGAGATTCCGGAGATATTCGTTGACAACACTGACCGTAACAGGACCTCGCCTTTCGCTTTCACGGGTAATCGTTTCGAGTTCAGGGCCGTGGGTTCCTCGGCCAACTGCGCGGGCGCTATGACCACCCTGAACGCCGCCGTGGCCGAGCAGTTGCTTGATTTCAAGGCGGCTCTCGACGTGGAGCTCGCCAAAGGGAAAGCTCTCAATGTAGCGGTGATGGACACCCTCAAACCGATAATCGCTTCAATAATCGATGTTGTCTGCTTCGACGGGAACGGTTATGCCCCCGAGTGGGTGGAGGAGGCCAGGTTCAGAGGCCTGGACACCGAGACCAGTGTCCCGGAGATGATAAAGGAATTCACTAAGCCCGAGTCGGTTGAGATGTTCCGCAGGACGGGCGTTTACACCTATAAGGAGTTGGAGGCACGCAACGAGGTCAAGTGGGAGATGTACATCAAGAAGGTTCAGATCGAGTCCCGCGTGATGGTCAGGATGGCCATAAACCACATTATCCCCGCCGCCATCGACTACAAGAAGAGGCTGCTTGAGGAGGTCGCCCTGAACAACGCCGTGTCCGGCGACAATTCAGGTTGCGCGGTGGAGCTCGGGCTCATCAACCAGATCAACTATTACATTGAGGAAATAAGCGCCAAGGCCGACGCGATGAAGAAGGCCCGCAAGATGGCCAACTCCATTGAGGATCTCTACGAGAGGGCCGTCGCCTATCACAGGATCGCCGAGGCCTTGAACGACCTCCGCAGGCCTATAGACAAGCTTGAGGAGAGAGTGGACAACCGCACCTGGCCGCTCCCCAAGTACCGTGAGCTCCTGTTCATAAGCTAGCCGGACGAGCCATGACCAGATACATATTCATAACAGGAGGTGTGGCTTCATCTCTTGGGAAAGGTATTATATCCGCCTCTTTGGGAAAACTTCTGCAGGCCAGGGGTTACAAGATAACGATCCAGAAATTCGACCCCTACATCAACATCGACCCTGGTACTCTCAATCCTTACGAGCACGGTGAGTGTTATGTGACCGCCGACGGGATGGAGACAGACCTGGACCTTGGCCATTACGAGAGGTTTACCGGCATAAAGACCACCCGGGACAATAGTGTCACTTCCGGACGTATCTATCTGAGTGTCATTGAGAAAGAGAGAAGGGGGGACTATCTGGGCAAGACTATCCAGGTGGTTCCGCATATCACTGACGAGATCAAAAGGCGTGTCCAACTGGCCGCCACCAAGGAGGACCTTGATTTCGTGATTACCGAGATCGGGGGCACTATCGGTGACATCGAGGGACAGCCTTTCATCGAGGCGATAAGACAGTTGAAGTGGGAGTTGGGACCTTCCAAGGCTTTGAATATCCACCTCACCTATATTCCTTATCTCGCCGCCGCCGGGGAGTTGAAAACCAAACCGACCCAGATGAGCGTGAAGCAGCTCCAGGGGCTGGGAATACAGCCGGAGGTGCTGGTGTTGAGGACCGAGCATGAGTTGAGTCCGGAGCTTCGGGCGAAAGTGGCGCATTTCTGCAACGTGGATGTGGACGCGATTATCCAGAGTCAGGATCTGCCTAGCATCTATGAGGTCCCGTTGAACATGCTGCGACAGGGACTGGATGCCGTGATACTCAGGAAGATGGGACTGGAGCCGGGCGAGACACCGGCGCTTGGGCCATGGAGGGCTTTCCTGGAACGCCGCGAAAGGGCGACTGAGGTCGTCAACATAGGTCTCGTCGGAAAATATGACCTTCAAGACGCTTACAAGAGCATTCTCGAGAGCCTGGCTCACGCGGGCACCTACAATGACCGCAAGGTGAAAGCGACTTTCGTCAACAGCGATGGGATCATCCGAGACAACGTTGGCGAGAAACTCAAAGGCATGAGTGGAGTCGTTATTTGTCCCGGTTTCGGGAGCAGGGGCGTCGAGGGGAAGATCATCGCCGCCGAATATTCCCGAACCCATGACATCCCCACTTTCGGTATATGTCTAGGGATGCAGATGATGGTCATCGAATTCGCCAGGAACGTGTTGGGGCTCAAAGATGCGGACAGTAGCGAGATGAATCCGGAAACTCCTCACAATGTGATAGATATGATGGAGGAGCAGAAGAGCGTTACCATGAAGGGTGGAACGATGCGGCTAGGTTCCTACAAGTGCGGGATAGTCGAGGGCAGCCGTGTCCGGAAGGCTTACGGGGGAGAGAGTGAGGTTGTGGAGAGACACCGTCACCGCTACGAGTTCAATAACCGTTACTCGGCCGGGTTCGAGAAAGCGGGGATGAGGGTCACTGGTGTCAACCCCGAGTCGGGCTTGGCGGAGATAGTCGAGATCCCCGGATTGAGATGGTACATCGGCACCCAGTTCCATCCCGAGTATTCGTCGACCGTCTTAAGACCTCATCCGTTGTTCATGGATTTCGTGAAATCTTGCGTTGAATATGGAGCCTCTGAGTCATGAATGCGGGGTTGCGTTGATACGTCTCCTGAAACCCCTTGAATATTACAAGAATAAATACGGGACATCGAGATATGGCCTCGACAAGCTGTACCTGATGATGGAGAAGCAGCATAACCGGGGCCAGGAGGGTGCCGGGATAGCCTGCGTCAACCTTGATGTGCCTCCAGGCGAGGAATACATGTTCCGCGAGAGGGCCGAGGGGAAGGACGCCATCACCGAGATATTCGGCCGGATCGGCGATTCTTTCAAAGGACAGCTCTACATGGGGCACCTCCGCTATTCGACCACCGGCAAAAAGGGGATCAAATATGTCCATCCTTTCCTCCGCAGGAATAACTGGAGGGCGAGGAACCTTTGCCTTTGCGGCAACTTCAACATGACTAACGTTGAGGAGGTGTTCGAGGAGATGGTCGCCACCGGCCAGTCCCCGAGAATCCACAGTGACTCCTACATAACCCTCGAAAGGATGGGCCACAGGCTCGACATGGAAGTCGAGAAGGAGTATTCCACCGCCCGGGAGAAAGGGCTAGAGGGACTTGACATCACCCGCCACATCGATGATAACATCAAGATAGAGAACGTGTTGAGGACTACTCTCGAGGTTTATGACGGGGGCTATGTCATGTGCGGGATGACCGGGAGCGGGGAGATGTTCGCCATCAGGGACCCTTGGGGAATACGCCCGGCGTTCTATTACCGGGACGATGAGGTTGTGGCTTTAGCCAGCGAGCGGCCTGTGCTCCAGACCGTGTTCGATGTTCCTTGCGAGGATGTCAAGGAATTGGATGCCGGTCAGGCCCTCGTGGTGAGAAGGAGCGGTGAATGCGCTGTGTCTCGGATTTTCTGGCCCAAGGGCGATTTCAAGTGCTCTTTCGAGAGGATCTACTTCAGCAGGGGCTCCGACAGGGACATCTACAGGGAGCGTAAGAAGCTTGGGGAGAACTTGGTGCCGTCGATTCTCAAGGCCATAGACGGGGATGTTGACAACACCGTCTTCTCGTTTATCCCGAACACAGCCGAGGTGGCTTTTTACGGCCTTGTGGAGGGTTTCCGGAGGAACGGGATGGATGTCCGCACCGAGAAGGTGGCGTGGAAAGACATCAAACTGAGGACTTTCATAACAGAGGCCGGAGCCAGGGACGACCTCGCGTCGCTGGTTTATGACATCACCTACGGAAGCCTGAGACCGGGGGAGGACAACCTGGTGATAATAGATGACAGCATTGTCCGTGGAACCACTCTGAAAGACAGTATATTACGGATACTTGAGAGGCTCCGTCCCAAGAAGATTGTCATGGTCAGCTCGTCGCCCCAGATCAGGTATCCCGATTATTACGGTATCGACATGCCCCATCTCGAGGAACTGTGCGCTTTCAGGGCAGCCATTGACCTGTGGAAGGACAGGGGGATGGAGGCGGGGCTGAAAGACATCATGGCCGCCTGCGTGAATGAACTATCCCGGCCCACGTCCCTGATGAGGAACATGGTCCGGGATGTTTACAGCCCTTTCACCGTGGATGAGATTAACGCCCGTATGGCCCAGGCGCTTCGTCCGGAGGGCATGGAAACCCCCGTGGAACTTGTGTTCCAGTCAATCGAGGGGCTTCACGACGCCTGTCCCGGACACAAGGGTGATTGGTATTTCACGGGGAGATATCCCACCCCGGGAGGGATCAGGAGGGTGAACGAGGCTTTCCTTGATTATTGTCAGAATACCAGCAGGTAAATCCCCGCGGCGAGGGCGCAACCGATCATCGGCCCGATGACGGGGACCCAGCTGTAGCTCCAGCCGCTGTCGCGTTTCCCCTTCAGGGGAATCAAGGCGTGAATGCAGCGGGGGCCAAGGTCCCTGGCGGGGTTCATGGCGTATCCCGTGGTCGCCCCGAGAGACATACCCATGGACATGATTATCGCCGTCACGGGGAAGGCCCCTATGCTTCCGAGGCCGACCTCGGGGGTGTTGCCCTTGGTCGCGAGGGCGAGGATCAGGAACACCAGCATGCAGGTGGCGACGATCTCGCTGAATAGGTTCACGATTTTGTGGTCGATGGCCGGCATGGTGCAGAACGTGCCGAGGATGCCGTCAGGATTGTCTGTCGTGGCCTTGTAGTGATCCGTGTAATAAAGGTACACAAGACCGGCCCCGAAGAATCCCCCGGTCATCTGGGCTACGCAGTAGGGCAGAACATCCTTCCATGGGAAGCCGCCGGCGATGGCGAAACCGACTGTGACGGCGGGGTTGAGATGGGCCCCCGAATATGGCCCGGCGATGAACACGCCGCACATCACGGCGAAGCCCCAGGCCATTGTCACTACGATCCATCCGGCTCCTTTGGCCTTGGTTCTCTCAAGGGTCGTGGCGGCGCAGACACCGTCTCCCAGCAACACAAGAGTCAGCGTCCCGATGAACTCGAATACGCATTTTGTCCATAATGACACTTCCATATTCCTAAAGATTATTGATAGTCCTTCTGATGGCGTCCGCCCAGCCTTCCTTCAAGGCTTTGACCTTCTCTTCCGGGGCCTGGGGTTTGAAAGTCCTCTCAGCCTGCCACTGGCTCTTTATCTCCTCGACGCTTCCCCAGTACCCTACAGCGAGTCCGGCTAGATAGCAGGCTCCCTTCGCGGTGGTCTCGGTGACCATGGGACGTATCACGTCAGCCCCGAGAACATCGGCCTGGAAACTCATGAGCAGGTTGTCCCTGGAGGCTCCTCCGTCGACTTTCAGCTCGGTCAGTTTGACGCCGGCGTCTTTCTCCATGGCGTTAACGATGTCCATGGTCTGGAACGCGATCCCTTCAAGCGCGGCGCGGGCTATATGGCCCGCCGTGGTGCCTCTGGTGATGCCGTGGACGCAACCTTTGGCGTACTGGTCCCACCAAGGGGCTCCCATGCCGGTCAGGGCCGGGACGAAATAGACGCCTCCGTTGTCAGGCACGGTCTCGGCGAGAGCCTCCACCTCGGAGGAACTCTTGATGATTCCCAGACCATCCCTGAGCCATTGGATGACGGATCCGCCGACGAAAATGCTGCCCTCAAGGGCGTAATTCACGGTGTTCCCGATTTTCCAGGCTATTGTGGTGAGGAGATTGTTCCTGGATATGATAGGCTTTGTCCCTGTGTTCATGAGCAGGAAGCAGCCTGTGCCGTAGGTGTTCTTCACCGAACCGGGCTCGGTACACATCTGTCCGAAAAGGGCCGCCTGCTGGTCACCGGCTATGCCGGCCACCGGCACGCCTGAGGCGAACACGGAGGATGATGTTGTCCCGTAGACCTCGCTCGAGGAGCGTACCTCGGGCATCATGGAAGCCGGGACCCCCAAGAGGTCTAGAAGTTCCTCATCCCACTTTAAAGTGTTGATGTTGAACAGCATGGTGCGCGATGCGTTACTCACGTCGGTTACATGCCTGTTGCCTCCGGTCAGTTTCCAGACCAGCCAGGAGTCCACGGTGCCGAAACGGAGTTTACCTGCCTCGGCCCTTTCTCTCGCTCCAGGGACGTTCTCCAGAATCCAGCGGATTTTGGTCCCACTGAAGTACGCGTCAATAATAAGTCCGGTTTTCTCCCTGATCATCCCGGTCAATCCTCTCTCTTTCAGCGAGTCGCAATAATCGGAAGTCCTGCGGTCCTGCCAAACGATCGCTCTGTGGACCGGCTCCCCGGTCTCTGCGTCCCAGACAATGGTAGTCTCTCTCTGGTTGGTGATGCCGATGGCCGCTATATCGTTTCCGGTCAGCCCGATCGCCGAGATCGCCTCGGCCGCGACCCCGGCCTGGCTGGCCCAGATCTCCATGGGGTCATGCTCGACCCATCCCGGTTTCGGGAAATACTGGGTGAATTCTTTCTGGGCTGTCGAGACAGCGTTACCGGCCCGGTCGAAGATTATCGCCCGGGAACTGCTTGTGCCCTGGTCAAGGGCGAGTATGTATTGGCTCATATCGGTTATTGTGTTTCCGTGTCATTCCACAATCCTGCCCAGCAGGGTGGCGGAAGTGCAGGATGTTATCTCCACCCGGACATATTCCCCGGCATTGCGGCCGTTCCCCGGGAACACGCACATCTTGTCGCTTCCGGCCCGGCCCTTGAGTTCCTCTGGATTCTTCCTTGACGGCCCTTCGACCAGCACCTCGAACACCTTCCCGACATCCTTTCTGTTGCTCTCGAGGCTCAACTGGTTCTGGAGCTCGATTATCTCGTTCAACCTCCTTGTCTTGACTTCCGGAGGCACGTCGTCAGGGTATTTCCTGGCGGCCAGCGTGCCTGGTCTCTCGGAATAGCAGAACATGTAGGCGTAGTCGAAAGCGGCCTCCCTGAACAAGGAGAGAGTCGCCTGGTGATCCTCCTCGGTCTCCGAGCAGAAGCCCGCTATCACGTCGGTGGTTATCCCGCAGCCAGGCAGGACCTCTCTTATCTTCCTGACCCTCTCCATGTACCATTCCCGGGTGTAACGCCGCCTCATCTTCTCGAGCAGGCGGTCGCTTCCGGACTGGACCGGAAGATGGATATGCTTGCAGATGTTGTCCCTGGAGGCCATGGTCTCGAGCAGCGAGTCGCTGATGTCCTTCGGGTGGTTGGTGGCGAACCGGACCCTGAGCGACGGGTCGATCCCGGCCACGGCGGACAGCAGACCGGGGAAGTCCATCTTGTCCCCGTCAGCCCCGGTCCAAAGGTAAGAGTCCACATTCTGCCCGAGGAGCGTCACCTCCTTGTATCCCCTCGAGAACACGTCCCTGGCCTCGTCCAGGATGGTTTTAGGGTCGCGGCTCCGCTCGGCTCCCCTTGTGTAGGGGACCACGCAATACGAGCACACGTTGTTACAACCCCTCATGATGGATATGAAAGCTGAGACCCCGTTCTTGTCGGTCCTGACCGGCATGATATCCGCGTAGGTCTCCTCCCTGGAGAGCAGGACATTGATTCCCGGATTGTCGGGGGTGATATCCCTGACCATCTCAGGAAGGGTCCTGTAAGAGTCAGGCCCGGCCACGAGATCCACCTTGCCAGTCAGGATCAGCTTGTCCTTCAGCCTCTCGGCCATGCAGCCCACGATACCGACGATAACCTCGGGGTTCCTTTCTTTACGTTTGCGGAACTCCTCCAGACGTCCCCAGATCCTTTGCTCGGCGTTGTCCCGCACCGAGCAGGTGTTGGCGAGGATGATGTCCGCCTCGTCCATGGACTCGGAGCGCCCGTAGCCTTCCTTGGCCATGATTGAGAATATGATCTCCGAATCGACCACATTCATCTGGCAACCGTATGTCTCTATGTAGATTTTTTTACCCATCCTCATGCTGTATGTACAAAGATATGGATTTTTCAGCGAATAAGTATTTTTTCCTATATTTGTGGAACCTGAAAAGCGTTTCAGAGATGAGAAAACACTTGTCCAGAATAATCCTGGCCGTGTTGGCGGCTGTTTCCGTAGCGCTGACCGGATGTGGCGGCGTGAAGAAAGTGAAGGACATAAAGATCACCTCCGTGGGGGTGGAATCATACTCGTTCAGCGGCTTGAGATCCATCAACGCCGTTCTGGCGCTTGGAATTGACAACCCGACCTTCGCGTTCACGGTGACAGACCTGAACGGGGTGCTGAAATACAAGGGCGAGGACTTCGCCGTCTATTCCGCCGACACCATCAATGTCGACAAGAAATGCGTGAAGGTATATGACCTTCCATGTTCGGCGACATTGAGTCAGAGCGTGAGCCTTATGCAGGCTCTCCAGATTGCCAAGAACAACTCACTGGAGGGGTTCACGACTGATTTGGAGGCTAAGGTCAAGCTCCGTAGCGGAGCTGGAACAACATTGAGATTCAAGGATTTGGATCTCCAACAAATGAGTGAGTGAGATGAGACGTCCCATTGTCATATCCATGATCATAGCCCTGTGCCTCGGCTTCTCCATTAATGCCTCGGCCCAGGAGCTCAAGGACACCACCATGGCCGCCGCCGTGGACTCCAGCCTAGTCGGTAAGAGCATTTTCAACCTCCTTCCGAACGTCACCGTGCATCAGTCGCAGGGTATCCTCAGCTCCATGAACAAGCAGATCGCGTCCAACTCCTCGAGGAGGATGACCGGTTACCGGGTGAGGATATTCAACGACAACAAGCAGAATTCCAGGGGAGCCTCCGAGGCGGCTATGGGACGCTTCAAGGGAATGTTTCCCGGTGTGGCCGCCTACAGGACATATTCGAATCCTTTCTTCAAGGTCACGGTCGGGGATTTCAGGACGAAATCCGAGGCGATGAGGCTTCTGCAGCAGGTTAAGGGCTCTTTCCCGTCAGCGTTCATCGTGAAGGAGACTATAAACTATCCCCCCGTGGGTTCATCTTTTTAGGCGATGCTCAAGCAGGGACTCGAACTCAAGCAGACACAGAAGCTGTCGCCGCTCCAGATCCAGACGATCAAGCTGATCGAGCTTCCGATCCAGGAGCTTGAGCAGCGTGTCAAGGCGGAGCTCGAGGAGAATCCTGTCCTTGACGATTCCCCGGCGCCGGAGAAAGAAGACGGGGACGACGAGCCCAGGGATGTGTCCATCGACGAGATGGACGCGGATGATCCGATCCCTTCTTACAAGCTGAGAGTCAATAATTACGGGAAGGACGAGCGTCCCCAGTACAACACTTTCTCGGTCAAGGAGAGCTTCACGCAGAGCCTGATGGAGCAGCTCGGCTACAGGAACCTCTCAAAGCATGACCACGATGTGGCCGCTTTTATCATCGGGAGCCTCGACGAGGACGGCTACCTCCGCAGGGATGTTGAGAGCATTGTGGATGATCTCGCTTTCAGAGCCAACATAGAGTCCGACTCGGAGGAGGTGGAGCGTCTTCTTTCCCTTATCCAGGAATTCGAGCCGGCTGGAGTCGGGGCCAGGGATTTGAGGGAGTGCCTGCTTCTCCAGCTCCGTGTCCAGAACCAGACAAGAGAGGTCCAGCTCGCCCAAACCATCATCAAGGACTATTTCCAGGAATTCTCCAACAAGCATTTCCAGAAGATAATCGCGAGGCTAGGCCTCACCGAGGAAGAAATGAAGGGAGTCATCTCAAGGATAGTCAAACTCAACCCCTCTCCGGGCGGGCAGATCGACGACTCCTACAACGACCAGGCTCAGCAGATAGTGCCTGACTTCGTCCTTGACATAGAGGGCGGTGAGATGAGGCTGTCCATGCCGAGGTTCTCCATCCCGGAGATCAGGGTGAACAAGAAATACGCCGACCTGTTGGCCGACGCCCAAGGCTCCTCCGACCGGCAGCGTAAGGAGGCGGCCACTTTCGTGAAGCAGAAGCTGGATTCCGCCAAATGGTTCGTGGAGGCTCTCAAGCAGAGGCAGAACACTCTCAGAAGCACCATGGAAGCCATCCTGGAGTATCAGAGGGATTATTTCATGGACGGGGATGAGTCACACCTCAAGCCTATGGTCCTTAAGGATATAGCCGAGAGGACCGGGTTCGACATCTCGACTATTTCCCGTGTCGTGAACAGCAAGTACATAGAGACCCATTTCGGTATATTCCCCTTGAAGTATTTCTTCTCGGAAGGTCTTGAGAACCAAGAGGGTGAGGAGGTCTCTACCCGTGAGCTCAAGAAGGCCCTGAAGGACTGCGTGGACACCGAGGACAAGAGAAAACCCCTGACCGACGACCAGCTGGTGGCCGAGATGGGCAAAAAAGGTTACAAAGTGGCGAGACGAACGATCGCGAAGTACCGCGACCAGCTGGATATCCCCAAGGCTCGCCTCCGCAAAGAATTATAGATTGACCTTGGTCCCGAAAGCCAGGTCGCCCGCGTCACCGAGACCCGGGATTATGTACGATTGGCTCGTGAGTTCCTCGTCGATGGCCGCGGTCCAGAGTGTGGCGCTGTCAGGGAATCTCTTCTGGAGATATTCAATCGCGTAGACACTGGAGATCGGGCTGATGAAATGGGTTTTCGCGGGCTTGCCGCCATCATCGACCAGCCGGTTGTAAGCTATCTCCATCGAGACGCCGGTGGCGATCATGGTGTCGGCGAGGATCAGAGTCTTTCCCCTAAGGTTGGGACAGGTGCAATATTCTATGGCGATGTGGAACTCGTCCACCTTGTCATATTTACGGAAAGCGGCGATGAAGGCGCTCTCGGCGTTGTCGAATATGTCCATAACACCTTTGTGGATCGGGAGACCCGCCCGGAGGATCGTGGCCGCCACGATCTTTGAGTCGGAGGTGTTGACCCTGGCTGTGGCCAGCGGCGTTGTCACATCCTTAGGGGAGTACTCCAGCGTCTTGCTGATCTCGTAGGCGAATATCTGTCCGAGCCGTTCGAGGTTGAAACGGAAGCGGAGGCTGTCTTTCTGGATCTTGCGGTCGCGTACCTGAGCGATGATGTTGTTGAGCGCCGAGTCGGTCTCTCCAAGGTTGATGACTTTCATTGGTTATGATAGAATTGTTACCTGAAACCAAATGTAAAGATTAATTTCAACTCCGGCAAATTTTTCGTCCTCGGCTATTACCGCTCGTCAAGCCAGATAGACCTGGTTGTCGGCGAAGCTGAAGAACCTGTCGTCACAGACGATTATGTGATCCAACAAGGAGATGTCGAAGGTGTCGGAGGCCTTTTTCAGCGCCGCGGTGCGCTTCAGGTCCTCGTCGCCTGGCATCGGGTTCCCGGATGGGTGGTTGTGGACAAGGATGATTCCGCAGGCCCGTTTCTCGAGGGCTTTCCTCATGACAAGCCTTGGGTCCACCACCGTGGCAGAGAGTCCGCCGAGACTAAGCATCTCTTTGTGGATCAAATAGTTCGCTCTTGTGAGGAATAACACCCAGAACTCTTCGTGGTCCAGTCCTTTAAGACGGGGAAGCATCAGCTTGTAGACCACTGACGGGTCGCTCATAGGCGTTTTGACGACTCCCGGATTCTCCATGAAGCATCTTTTGCCGAGCTCCAAACCGGAAGCGATGGACGCGTACCGGCCAGGGCCGATACCATCCATCGCCATAACTTCCACAGGATCCATGCGAGAGAGCCTGGAGAGTCTCCCCTCCGCGGCCGAAAGAAGCCTGTTGGCCACTTCCAGCACGTTCCCCTTTCTCGTCCCGGAGCCTATCAATATCGCGAGCAACTCGGCGTCACTAAGGGCTCCCGGGCCTTTGGAAAGCATTTTCTCGCGCGGACGCTCGTCCGCGCACAATTCCTTGATTCTCATAGTATTAGTTTAGTTTAAGGGAAATACTATTATGGCAAAGCAGGCCTGCCTTGGCTATTATTTACGTTCAATGACCTTACGGGCGGCGTCGGCAATGCCGTCGGCGTCGATGCCGTAGGCGGCGAGCAACTCGGAAGGGGTTCCGCTCTGACCGAAGGTGTCCTTGCCGTTGACATATTCCACGGGCTTGGGGGATGTGGCGGCGAGAACGCCGGCTACAAGCTCCCCAAGGCCTCCGGCCATGTTGTGCTCCTCTGCCACGACCACAGCTCCGGTCTTGATGGCCGAGGCGAGTATTGTGGCGGTGTCAAGGGGCTTGATGGTGGCGACATCGATCACTTCGGCGCATATTCCCTCGGCCTCGAGGGTCTCAGCGGCTTTCAGGGCCTCCCAGACCATATGTCCGGTGGCGATGACCGTGACGTCCTTACCCTCGTTGAGGATGTAGGCCTTGCCGATCTCGAATGGCTCGTCAGGCATGAAGTCGGCCACTTTCGGCCTTCCGAAACGAAGATAGACAGGACCGTCGTGTTTGGCGGCGGCGATGGTCGCGTTCTTTGTCTGGGTCCAGTCGCAAGGGTTGATGACAACCATGTCAGGGAGGACTCGCATCAAAGCCACGTCTTCCATGGTCTGGTGTGTGGCCCCGTCCTCGCCGAGGGTCAGACCCGCGTGGGACGAGGCTATCTTGACATTGGTCTTGCCGTAGCAAACCTCCATCCTGATCTGGTCATAGACACGGCCTGTCACGAATTCGGCGAACGAGCCGGCGAAGGGGACAAGTCCCGTGAGAGCCATTCCGGAGGCCACTCCGATCATGTTGGCCTCGGCGATCCCGCACTCGAAATACCTGTCGGGGAATTCCGCCGCGAAGGCGTCCATCTTGAGAGAGCCCTTGAGGTCGGCTGTGAGGGCAACCACCTTAGGGTCGGCTTTGCCCGCCTGGAGAAGACCCTCTCCGAAACCGCTGCGGGTGTCTTTCTTTCCTCTGTCTGTATATTTTTTCATAATCGTCCCAATTTTAGAAGTCTCCCAATGTCTCCGTGAGCTGGTTCAGGGCGACACGGCACTGGTCGTCGCTGGGGACGCTCCCGTGCCATTTGTGAGTGCCCGCCATGAAGTCCACTCCTTGGCCCATAACGGTCTTGAAAAGAATCATGACCGGCTTTCCCTTGCCTTTCAGCTCAGATGCCTTGCCGAAAGCCTCGACAATCTTGTCCATGTCATGGCCGTCCGCCCAGATGGTTTCCCAACCGAAAGCGCGCCACTTGGCCTCAAGGTCACCGAGTCCGGCGACATCATCGGTCGTCCCGTCGATCTGCTGGCCGTTGACGTCGGTCATGGCCACGAGATTGTCCACTTTATGGTGGGCGGCGAACATGGCAGCCTCCCAGATCTGTCCTTCCTCACTCTCACCGTCGCCGCAAAGGACATAGACGGTGTGGCCGTCCTTGACGGCTTTCTTGCCGAGAGCCATGCCCACGGCCACAGAGAGCCCCTGTCCGAGGGAACCCGCGGCCTGGAACACTCCGGGCAGCCCCTTCCTGATGGAGGGATGTCCTTGGAGACGGGTGCCGAATTTACGGAAAGTCGCCAGTTCGGAGATCGGGAAATATCCAGCCCTCGCGAGAATCGAGTAATACATGGGGGTGAGGTGTCCGGCGGACAGTATGAAGGTGTCCTGACCGACGCCCTCCCGGGTCCAGGAAGCAGGGTCCTGATCCATGACTCCGAAATAGAGAGCGGTCATGAAATCAGCGCTGCTCATCGAACCGCCCGGGTGGCCTGATTTGGCCAGGGAGACCATCCGGATGATGTCTCTTCTGACTTGAGAGGCAATCTTTTTCAGATCTTCTGTTGATCGCATTTTGGTGTTTGATATTTTTAGTTTGAATTATGCTTTTTGTGAAAAGCACACAAATATAATCCTTTTTTATCTCAAGAGGAAATTTTAACTTTGTAAGACCTTTTGATTAAAAACATAATTAATGGCGCAAGTAGTAATCATGCCCAAGCAGGGGCAGTCTGTAGAGAGTTGTATCGTAACCGAGTTCAAGAAGAAAGTAGGTGACAAGGTCGCCGTCGGTGACATTCTTTTCAGCTATGAGACCGACAAGGCCTCTTTCGATGAGGAGTCTAAGTTCGAGGGTACCGTCCTGGCTTGCTTTTTCAATGATAATGACGAGATTCCGTGCTTGACCAACGTGATGGTCATCGGCGAGCCGGGTGAGTCCTTCGCTGAGTTCGCGCCTGATGGCGCCGGTGCCGAGAGCGCCCCGTCCGCGGGGGCGGCTCCCACCGAAACCGTCTCGCTCCGCTCGACCCCACCGTCCGCTTCGCTTCCGGTCCCCCCTCTAAACGTGCCGAGGGTGGCAGTGGTTTCCGGTGGGACTGCCCCCACGGACGCCGAGTCACCCGTGTCCCCTAGAGCCAGAAGGCTCGCCGCGGAGAAGGGAGTGGACGCCATCCATCTCGCCGGCAGCGGCCCCGGAGGCAGGGTCATCGAGAGGGATGTCATCGCCGCCGCGTCCTCGCCCAGATCGGGTCTCGCCAAGGCCATGATAGCCGAGGGCGGACTCCAGGCCCCCGCGAGCGGAACCGGCCTGGCCGGAATGGTCAAGGGTGGAGACCTCAAGACCTGGAAGACTTCCCACACAGATATCGCCGGAGAGGGCTCCGAGTTCACCGTCGAGAAGATGTCCAACATGCGCAAGCTCATCGCCAAGAGCATGTACAACTCCTTGCAGAACTCCGCCCAGCTCACTCATATGCTCGGCGCCGACGCCAGGAAGGTCATGGCTCTCAGGAAGAAAGCCAAGAAGGCCTTCGAGGAGGGCAAGATTGACGCGAATGTCACTATCAACGATTTCGTCTGCTTCGCTGTCGTGAAGGCCCTGATGAAGTTCCCCAAGGTTAACTCCCACTGTCTCGGTGACGCGATGAGACTTTTCAGTACCGTCAATCTCGGCTGCGCTGTTGACACCGAGCGTGGCCTGATGGTCCCCTGCGTCAAACACGCGGAGGAACTTGATATTGTCCAGCTCAGCAAGGCCCTGAAGAAGTTGGCCGACGACTGCCGCAAGGGCAGCGTCAATCCCGACCTGCTTTCGGCGGAGGCGGCCTCATTCACCGTCTCCAATCTCGGAGGCTTCGGAGTGGAGTGGTTCACCCCTGTCATCAACCTGCCCCAGAGCGGCATCCTCGGAGTCGGCACCATAGTGCCCCGACCGAAGGACCTCGGCGGCGGAGTCTACGCGTTCGTCCCTTATCTCGGCCTGTCCCTCACGTATGACCACAGGGCCCTTGACGGTGGCGAGGCGACCCGCTTCCTAAAGCAGGTGGCCACGGAGATCGAGACCCTCGACATCGAGTTCTAAGAATATTATTTCAATACAGATATGTACGATTTAGCGATTATCGGTGGCGGCCCCGGTGGATATGTGGCCGCCGAAAGGGCGGGAGCCGCCGGCCTCAAGGTGGTTCTCTTCGAAAGGAAGTCGCTCGGCGGAGTGTGCCTGAATGAAGGCTGCATCCCCACCAAGACCCTTCTTTACAGCGCGAAGGTTTACAATTACGCCAAGACGGGCGACCATTACGGTGTCTATGTCAGCGATCCCTCGTTCAAGTATGAGGAGATCGTCGAACGCAAGAACAAGGTGGTCAAGAAGCTTGTCGGTGGTGTCAAGGCCGCCATGAAGGCCGGAAAGGTCGAGGTGGTGGCCGCGAACGCGACCATCAAGGGACGCGGTTCCGAGGGCATCACCGTCGAGGCCGAGGGCCGGGAATATGTATCCAGGAACCTCCTGATCTGCACCGGCTCGGAGGCCGCCGTGCCTCCGTTCCCCGGTCTCAAGGAGGCCGGCGATGTGATCGTCACCAACCGTGAGATCCTCGCCCTGACCGAAAGGCCTGAGGAGCTTGTGGTCATCGGAGGTGGTGTCATCGGTATGGAGTTCGCCGCTTTCTTCAGCACCCTCGGCACGAAAGTCACTGTTGTGGAAATGCTTCCGAAGATTCTCGGCCCTCTCGATGACGAGATCAGCGAGATGCTCCAGAAGACCTACGAGAAGAAGGGAGTCCAGTTCTGCCTCCGCTGCAAGGTCACAGGGATCGAGGGCGACACAGTAGTCTATGAGGATCCCGAGGGCAAGGTCTGCCGCGTGAAAGGGGACAAGATCCTTGTGAGCGTCGGCCGCAGGGCCAACCTGCAGGGTTTCGGTCTTGAGAGTCTCGGGGTGGAACTCGCCCTGAATCCCGCCGGAAGGCCTTACGGCATCAAGGTGGACGAGAAGATGCGCACCAATATTCCCGGGGTTTACGCCGCCGGTGATGTGACGGGCTTCTCGATGCTGGCCCACACCGCCTCCAGCGAGGGAGAGGTCGCGGTCAACAACATCCTCGGGAGGGACGACAGGATGCGCTACAACGCCATCCCCGGGGTCGTGTACACCAACCCCGAGGTCGCCGGAGTCGGTCTCACCGAGGCCGAGGCGAAGGCCAAGGGAGTGGACTACAAGGTCGTCAAGCTCCCGATGGCATATTCCGGCCGCTTCGTGGCCGAGAACGAGAGGGGAGAGGGAATATGCAAGGTCATAGTCGGGGCCAAGTACCACGAGGTGCTGGGTGTCCACATGCTCGGCAACCCCTGCTCCGAGATCATCAGCGCGGCTTGCGTCGCGATCGAGACCGAGATGACGCTAGAGCAGCTTCAGGAAGTCGTCTTCCCGCACCCGACCGTGTCGGAGATCATTAAGGAAACATCATTCACAATTAAATAACCAACCATGCCTAAAGCGCTTTACATAGACCCGGAAGTCACCCTGCGTCCGCGGGAGCATGAGCTGAAGCTCCCGACCATCCCGGTGATGAAGTATAACAAGTCTGTCAAGGACGAGATCGAGGACGGACGTTTCACCAAAGAGGACCTTCTCAGGATCTTCCGTGACATGTCCTACATCCGCGAGTTCGAGACGATGCTTAACCTCGTGAAGACCACCGGAGGATACAACGGAGTGGCCTACAACAACCCCGGCCCCGCCCATCTGTCCGCCGGCCAGGAGGCCGCCGCCGTGGGTATGGCCTACGCCCTCGACACCGACGACTTCATATTCGGAAGCCACCGTTCCCATGGCGAGATCCTCGCCAAGGGACTCCGCTCGATCCAGATCCTTCCCGAGGAGGAGCTCAAGAAGATCATGGACGAGTTCTGGGGAGGCTCCACAGTGGCCGTCGCCAAGAAGGCGTATTCAGGGTCCGACACCAAGGAGTTGGGAATACGTTTCCTTCTCTACGGTGCCATGGCTGAGATTTTCGCCCGCACGACCGGTTTCAACAAGGGTCTCGGCGGATCGATGCACACCTTCTTCACTCCTTTCGGAATATA